>JBARAJ010000072.1:0-21517 GCA_049791915.1 Candidatus Udaeobacter sp. | reverse complement strand
AAAGGAGACTGGCTGAAACCCGGCTGTCATGTGAACGCAATCGGCGCATGCCGGCCGGACTGGCGCGAACTTGACGACGAAGCAATGACCAATGTCGTGTTTGTCGATTCGCGCGAAGGCGCAATGCGTGAGTCAGGTGACGTAATTCTTTCCGGCGCGAAAATCCATGCGGAACTAGGTGAAGCGCTAGCCGGCAAAGTTCCAGCGTGGGCAAACGAAACGACCATCTTCAAATCGTTAGGGATGGCTGTGGAAGATGTCGCCGCAGCGACGCTCGTGTATCGAGGGTCGCGATCAGCGAGCAAATTGTAAGGCGACCCCTTCGGTTGCCCACAGCAAGCGTAGCGCTTGCCCTACAATCGCAGATGGCGGAACAGTTGGCTGCGATGTCTGGCGACGTTGAACAACTCAATTCGACAATCGAACGAGCCGTCGCTGACGGGAATTTGATCGCATCATCGGCAAAGAATATTCGGACACTCCTCGAGGGCGCAGCGTCAGATGTCTATGTTCGATCGGTCACGGAACTCGTCCATGCCGGTGGGTGGCAGGAACTCAACGATCGTTTTTACCAGACACTTGCATTTGGCACGGGTGGGCTGCGCGGGCGCACCATCGGGAAAATCGTGACGACTGCGGAACGCGGGAATGCGCGCGAAGGCGAGCGACCGGAATTCCCGTGCGTCGGCACGAATGCGATGAATTTCTTTAATATCAACCGGTCAACGCGCGGACTTGTTGCTTACCTGTGGGACTGGAACCGGCGCGAGGGAATTACGACGAAGCCAAAAATTGTGATCGGGCATGATCCGCGATTTTTCTCGAAAGAATTCGCCAAGTTGGCGGCGAAAGTCGCAGCCGAGAATGGTTGCGACGCGTTTGTGTTCGATGGTCCGCGTTCTGTCCCGGAGCTTTCGTTTGCCGTTCGTCATCTGCACGCGAGTGCAGGGATCGTAATCACCGCGAGCCACAACCCGCCGCACGACAATGGCTACAAAGTTTATTTCGTTGACGGCGCGCAGGTCGTCGAACCACCCGCCAGTGGGATTATCGCCAAAGTGAACGCGATCACCACCGAGTCGTTCACGCCGCTTCCTGAAGAGCAACAAGGAAAAGTGACGGTTATCGGAAAGAATATCGACCAGGCTTACATGCACCGGCTCGAAACGTTGATCCTCGACCCGCGAGTGATTCGCGAGACGAAATCGCTTCGGGTTGTTTACACGCCATTGCATGGAACCGGCAGCATAATCATCAAACCAATGCTGATGCGGCTCGGCTTCAATTTCCAAGTCGTGCCGGAGCAGGATTGTTTCGACGGCCGGTTTCCAACAGTGAAATCGCCGAACCCGGAATATGGCGAAGCGTTAACCATGGCGATCAACCTTGCTGAAAAAGAGAACGCCGACCTGGTCGCAGCGACTGATCCGGACTGCGATCGCATGGGCGTGGCAGTTCGATTGAAGGATGGCAAGATGAAATTGCTGACGGGAAACCAAATCGGTTCGCTGCTGGCGTGGTATAGAATCAAGACACTGTTCGACAAAGGCGTGCTGAACAAGCAAAACGCAGCGCGCGCCGTGATCATTAAAACTTTCGTCACCACCGATCTGCAAACCGCGATTGCCGATCATTACGGCGTGCGCTGTGTGGAGACGTTGACTGGTTTTAAGTATATCGGCGCGAAGCTGGCAAAGTACGAGGCTGCGATTCCCGAACACCTGCGACGGAGTTATGCCGATCTTGCCGAGAACGAAACGCGACGGCTTCGGCTTGCATATTCTTCATTTTACGTTTTCGGCGGCGAAGAAAGCTATGGTTACAGCGGCGCTGATTTTGTTCGCGACAAGGATGGCAACGGCGCCGTAATCATGTTTTGCGAAGTGGCCGCTTACGCGAAATCGCGTGGACAAACGGTCGATCAGTTGCTCGACGAAATTTATTCGCAGTTCGGTTACTTTGCTGAGAAAACCAGTTCGCTTGTTTTCGAGGGCGCAGAGGGAGCAAACAAGATCGCCAGTCTGATGAAGTCGTACACGACCGATCCGGTCCCCGAAATACACCGCTTGAAAGTGGCGAACTTTAAAAATTTCGAGACGGATGAGATCAGAGACGTTGAAGGCGATCCGATTCCAAAGACGAAAATGCTGATGCTTGAGCTGGAAGATGGCACGCGCATCGCGGTGCGTCCGTCCGGCACAGAGCCAAAAATAAAGTATTACCTTTTTGCGCGCCGCCAGCCAGAGAGTGAAAAATTCACCGGCGCAGATCTCGACCGAATCAAAGCGGAAGTTGAAAAACACTTGGAGAATCTCTGGGGTTGGCTGCGAACGGGGGCCGAGTCGCGGCTGCGAGCGGAGCCGAACGCGGTGGGAAAATGAAAGCGATGCGAGGACGCATCGCACTCCAAAGCACTTCGTGCGAAATTCACCACGAACGCGTCCTTAGTTTCGCGTCAGCTTTTGGAGTGCGCACGCGTCCTCGCGTCGCTTTTGTGCGGCATCGATGAAAACATTAGTGAGAGTGTGGCCATGGCTGGCTGCAATTTGTAGCGGGCTTCTTTACGCGGCTTGCTTTGCGCCATTCAACCTGACGTGGTTCTGCTGGATCGCGCTGACCCCGCTCATCGCCGCAATTTGGTTTTCCGGCGCGGAGTCACGTCATCCGTGGCTTCGAAACCTGCTTCTCGGTTACGTCGCCGGCCTGACATTTTTCTGGATCGTATTCTCCTGGCTCACGACGGTCACTGTTCTCGGTTGGGTTGTCCTTGCGTTTTACATGGCGATTTATTTCGCGATCTGGGCGTGGTTTTGCGGTCTGCTGCGGCCGCGAGCAGGCAAGACACAATCAGCTGGCGCAAGCAAATGGGACCAGATGCTTGTTCGAGCACGAAGCACCGCCCTCTCTGCGCAATCCCCGTGGACAAAATCGACGAGCAACCTGCGACTCTCTTTCATCCTTGCGGCGGCGTGGACCACCCTTGAATGGTCGCGTGGGTGGGTGTTCTCCGGCTTTGGTTGGAACGGCCTCGGTGTCGCGCTACACGATAATTGGCCGTTGATTCAAATCACAGAGTTCACCGGCGTTGCAGGGTTGTCGTTTATGGTTGCGTTTGTCAACGTGATCGTTCTCACGACCGCGTATCGACTGATTGTAGAGGCGCGCACACGCGTGATGCGACCGCATTTTGATTTCACCGTTACAATGGCCGCCATTGTCGCCGTTTTGATTTTCGGGCTTCGCTCGACCCAGATTTCGCCGTCTACAAAACCGCTCCACGTCGCCGCGGTGCAATCGAATGTTCCGCAAAATCAAAAGTTCGATCCGCAGTTCACCAGGAGAATCTTCGATCAATTCGAGCGGTTAAGCGAAATCGCGCTGCGCTCAAATCCCCAGCCTGATTTGTTGGTTTGGCCGGAAAGCTCGATGCCCGGGCCAGTTCTCGCAGACCAGGAGAGCTACACATTCGTCATGGATCTGGCCGCGTCGGCGGATACGGACCTTCTGTTGGGAACGATCGACGTAGACAGGCGAGACGTTTACAACGCGGCGCTGCTCGTTTCCGATGGCGGCGAACGCGTGCAGATGTATCGAAAGATCCATCTGGTGCCTTTTGGCGAATACGTTCCGGGTCGAAACACAGTGCCGCTGCTTGCACGGATTGTAGGCGATCAGGTACCGGGAGATTTTGAAGAAGGGAGAGAACCTACCGTGTTCACTCTGACCAACAGCGATGTCCATGTGGCGCCGTTGATCTGTTTCGAAGACACTATTGGCGAGCTTACCAGACAATTTGTTCTTCCCACCGACGCAATTTCCGGCGCGAACCTGCTCGTAGATGTGACGAACGACGGTTGGTTTCAGAGGTCCGCCGGCTCGCACCAGCACCTGGCGAATGCAATTTTTCGCTGCGTCGAAACGCGTCGGCCCATGATTCGCGCGGCAAATACAGGCGTGACATGTTTCATCAATCAATTTGGCCGTGTCACGCAAACGCTCCGGGATGAAGCGGGTAGCACATTTACGGAAGGCGTGCTTGCCGGAGAAATCAAAGTGCCGACCGAGCAAGAGCTGACGTTCTATGTCCGGCATGGCGAGCTATTCGCGAAAGCGTGCGCTGTGATCACGGTGATCGCCGTTGGCGCCATATGCCTGCTACGTCTGCGGCGATTGTAGAAGCGTTCGCCGTGGCGAACGCCTAAACGTCGGCGTCTGACACAGACGCCCTACAACTGGTTCGCTACAATTTGCCTGTTGTAGTAAAAGACCGTTGTGCGCGTCCAACTGCCGCTTGATCATTTATCAGACCTCTGGCCTAACAAATATCGCGGCGCTCGTATCGGTTCGCTGGTTCATCCGGCTTCGGTTTCCTCGAAGCTTGAACACGCATCACGAATCCTGGAGCGACACAGTGGCGATTTGTTTCGCCTGGCCGCTTTTTTTGGCCCCCAACACGGATTTCTGGGCCAGACGCAGGACAATATGGTGGAATGGAAAAGTTACGAGCATCCGCGTTTGCACATCCCTGTCTACAGTCTTTACGGCGACCACCGGGAACCCACGTCAGAAATGCTGGAAGGGCTGGATGTTTTATTGGTCGATCTTCAGGATGTCGGCTCGCGTTATTACACTTTTATTTGGACGCTGTATCTTTCCATGCGTGCTTGCGTGAGATGCGGCATCGCAGTGGTGGTGCTGGATCGGCCAAACCCGGTCAATGGCGTAACGACTGAAGGGCCGGTGCTTGACCCGAATTACAAGTCGTTCGTCGGCATGCATCCTATTCCCGTCCGGCATGGCCGCACAATTGGCGAACTGGCACAGCAATTCCGAGACGAAGCATTTCCGAAGTGTGAACTGTCCGTTCTGCCGATGAAAAACTGGCAGCGCGCAATGTGGTTTGACCAAACCGGCTTGCCGTGGGCAATGCCATCGCCCAACATGCCTACGCTCGACACCGCGACAGTTTACCCCGGCATGTGTCTGTTCGAAGGAACTAATATTTCCGAGGGACGCGGAACGACGCGACCATTCGAAATTTTTGGCGCGCCATTTATCGATGCGGAGAAACTTTGCACCGAGCTAAACGGTCTAAAGTTGCCCGGCGTTTTCTTTCGCGAAAATTATTTTCAGCCAACCTTCCAAAAATTTGCCGGTCAACTTTGCGGCGGCGCGCAAATTCATGTGATCGATCGCGAACGTTTCCAACCGTTTCGCGTCGGGGTGGAAATTATCAAGCACATCCGCAACACTCACCCTGAGAATTTTCAATGGAAACAACCGCCTTACGAATATGAAAGAGAGAAGTTGCCGATCGAAATATTGTTGGGCGGCCCGGTGAACACACTCTTCGACGGGCGATGATCAAGCAGCCGCGGTTTTCCCAGTTGTCATTGCGAGCGAAGTCGAGGAATCCCGTTGCGATGTTCCAAGTACCGCCGCGGGATGGAAAGCCTGGCCTCGCGGATTTCATCCGCTGCGTTACAGCTTCGACTCCACTGCGTGTCGCTCAAAATGACCGAGCGATCACGGTACTCCTGGTGGCATTAACGATGTCGATTATCCCGCAGCTGCACGCCGACATCCCATGGCCGGAAGTCGTGCAGCGTCTCGCGTATGAGAACGACAAACTGGGGCGGCGTCCGCAGGGACACAACGGTGAATACTACGTCGTGTGCACTCTCTATTACACGCCGAAGGAGTCGGGTTTTACTTTCGAGCGCGGCTTTGACGCGACGCCGGTTACGAGACCTGGGTTGCACGGCCGAAAATATCCGCGCGATTTTCTGCGCTCCGTAAAAAAGGAAGGCTTTGGCAGAATTAGTACGCCGGTCGACGGGCGATATTACATTCGCTACAACAGCAGCAATTCGTACGCATTTGCTTCGAATGCGATGGGTGGAGGTGGTGTTTTGGTGCCGCGTTATTCGGCAGCGATGGTGGGAGGGCACGGTGGCTTGCGGCGCGGAGCGGTTATAGAGACAACGTCCCGGGAACTTCAGAAAATCTTCGGGAGCAACCGCTGGAAGATCATGGATACCGGCGGCGGTCTGCGGCGATGGCAAATCGATTGTTATTTCGGTGAAGATGAACCGCTCGGGCCCGGCAAGCTCCAGGGTCGTCCGCACGCGACTACCTTTGAGTACGCATACGCCAACGCGCGAATCGCAGATTGATTGACGTGAAGCCGTTCAGGGTCCGGCTTTGCTTTCACGGCGATCTTAATATTTTTCTCGGGTCAAAAGCGGGCGACGCAGTAGTCGACCGTCGGCTGGCGCAAAAGACGTCTATAAAAGACATCATTGAGTCGTGTGGCATTCCGCACCCGGAGGTTGATTTGATCCTGGTCGACGAACGGACAGTCGGTTTTGATCACACGCTGACCAACGACACAAAAGTAGAGGTCTTCCCAGTCGACAAGTGTGGCACGATTCGAACGGAAAAACGATTGCAAACGGTTGGAATCACAAGATTTGTTGCTGATGGACATTTAGGAGGACTCGCGCGCAATCTTCGCCTGCTCGGATTTGATGTAGCCTACCCAAAAAACGCTGATGACCGCCAACTTCTCGAGGTGATGGCCCGCGAAAATCGAGCGCTCTTGACGCGTGATCGGCGGCTGCTCATGCACGGGATCGTTCAGCACGGATATTGCCCGCGCTCCCAAAATGCCGACGAACAAACGATCGAAGTTGTCCGCCGTTTTGACCTTTCGGAATCGATCGCGCCTTTCACGCGGTGCCTGCGATGCAACGCACCGTTGGAAGAAGTAGTCAAGGCCGACGTAATCGACAAACTCGAGCCCCTCACCAAAATCTACTACGATCAGTTCCGCCGCTGTCCTGGCTGCAAACAGATCTACTGGTCGGGGTCACACTTTCCTAAACTGCAAAAGCGGATCGAAGAGATTCGCTCCCGCGTTCGAGTCAAAGCGTAGGCTTGTCACCAACTCAGAGGAACGGCAGACTGCGCTGCCATATGCAGCTTGCATTTTCGCCGCGCGCGCAGTTTGCGGCGTTAGCTGTTGCCAACGCGATTGCGATTGGCGCTGCCAGTGCTCAAGGACCTGCGCCGTCGCCTTTAATATCAGCGCCGTCCCCGCCGCCGGCGCAAGTTTCTGTGGTTGCGCCGAAGACGAGTCCCGCACCCGAATTAACCAAAGCCGATTTCGAAACTTTTCTTGATGCGCTGATTCCCTCGCAATTGCGAAATCGAAACATCGCAGGCGCGGTCGTGTCGGTGGTGAAAGACGGTCAGGTGCTGTTTCAAAAGGGCTACGGCTATGCGGATGTCGAAGAAAAGAAACCGGTGCTTCCTGATCAGACGTTGTTTCGTCCAGGTTCGATCTCGAAATTATTCACTGCCACAGCCGTGATGCAGTTGGTCGAACAAGGAAAGCTCGATCTCGACCGCGACGTGAATGATTATCTCGATTTTCCAATCCCAAAAACTTATCCGGAGCCTGTCACGCTGCGGGAATTGCTTACTCACACAGGCGGATTCGAGGAAACATTGAAGAATCTTTTCGTCGCGCACGAAAGCGACATCAAACCGTTGCGTACGTATCTGGTGAATGAAATGCCCGCTCGCATTTTCTCACCGCGTAAAATTCCGTCTTATTCCAATTACGGATTCACACTTGCCGGATACATCCTCGAGCGTGTGAGCGGCGAAAAGTTCGAACGTTACATCGAAAATCACATTTTGAAGCCGCTGGGGATGAACAATTCGACGTTCGACCAACCACTGCCGTCGCAACTCGCGCCGCAAATGTCGAAAGGGTATCTCAGCGCGTCCAAAAAACCACGCGATTTTGAATTTGTGCAAGCGGCGCCAGCCGGTGCACTCACCACAACGGCTGCTGACATGACGCGGTTCATGCTTGCCTTTCTGCAAGATGGCGCGGTCGACGGTGTGTCGATTCTAAAACCAGAGACCGTGCGGCAAATGGAGACACGTCAATTTGAATTTCACCCGATGCTCCCCGGGCTCGGCATCACGTTCATGGAATATCTGATCGATCCTGTTCGCATCATCGCTCATGGCGGTGACACAGTTTACTTCCACAGCGACATGATCCTGGTCCCTGACGCGCACCTCGGCTATTTCCTATCCTACAACAGCCTTGGTAAGGACGTTGGCGGCGGCCGCGGCGAAGTCTGGCGAACGTTTGTGAATCGCTATTTTCTCAGTGCAGGGCAACCCAAGGTCGACGTCGATCCAAACACGGCCAAATCAGATGGGCGCGCAGTCGGCGGCAACTATAATGGAACGCGCCGCGGAGAGACAACATTCCTGAGGATTCTGGCATTGTTCGACCAGTCTAAGGTCAGCAACGACAAGGAAGGTGTCCTTCAAATTGAAGGAATGAAGAACCAGAGCGGAGAACTGAAGCGATGGCGTGAGATCGCTCCGCTCGTCTATCGAGAGCTAGACGGCTTGGAGAGAATTGGCTTTCGCCGCGACGCGTCCGGTGCTATTGCCGAAATGCTCCCCTTCCCTGCTATCTACGAAGGACAGCGCGTTCCGTGGTACGCGAGCAAAATTTTTGTCGGTTTGCTAGTTGGTGGAAGTTTGCTTCTCGCGCTCCTCACCGTGTTGCTGTGGCCCGTCGCGGTCATAATCCGCAAACGATATCAGCGCCCGCTCTTCAGTACGAAAAGTGATCGCGTTCTATATTTTCTCTCACGAATTGTTTGCCTCGCCGAAGTCGTTTTCATTCTCGCGCCAATCGTTGCGCTTAGCCAGGGATTGGAGCATATCGTGATTCTCGGTGACGCCATCAATCCCTGGTTGCAGGCGTTCCATGTCGTTGGCTGGGTCTTGCTGGCAGGTGTCGTTCTTTTGATTATTGCCGCGGTTCAGTTTGTCAGACTGCCGGGGCACGGCCTTTGGTTTCGCGCTCACGCAATTCTTTTGGCGATTAGCGGAATCGCATTCGGAGTGTTTGCATGGCAATACCATTTTCTCGATGCGTCGCTGAAGTTCTGATCGTGGCAGCAAATCGATGAATTTCACTTATCGCGGACTTCTAGTTGCTTTCGCTGTTGTCGCGTTTCCCGCTTGGATCTTTGCTTACGGGCCGCTGGGACACCAGATCGTCGGCGCCATTGCAGACGAGCGCCTGGCGAATACGCCCACAGCCGCAAAGGTCTACGCGTTACTCGATGGGCTAAGATTGGAAAAGGCCGCCCTAATTGCAGATGAAATTAAGGGCTGGGACAAAAAAGGGGTGGACGATCCGAGATCGTTTCATTATTCCGCTCACCGCAACATTGACAAACAGTTGCGCGATTTCTGGCGCGCGAACCAGCCAACTCACGATCCGAATTCACCCGCGCCTTCGCACCACTGGTTTCACTACACTGATGTGCCGGTGATGTCGGTGCAACGATATCGTGACGGATACGCAGGTCGGAGCAAATGGGATGTCGTACACATGATTCCGTTTTGCATCGATGTGCTGCAAGGGCGAATCCCCGAACAAAACGAGCGGAAGATCACGAAGCCTGTTGCTATCATTCTCCTGGCGCATTACGTCGCTGATATTCATCAGCCGTTGCACGTCGGCGCGGACTACTTCGATGCACAAGGACACGCCACCGATCCCGATAAGGACAAATCAGCCTTGGCGGATGAAGGCGGAAATACATTTACGATTGAACTAAGCGATGAACCAACGCGTCGGAGAGGTATTCGGAAGAAGACGTTCCACGGGTTTTGGGATTACGATACCGTAAACGCGCTTTTCCTTCAGGTGCCCGACAGGTTGCCGAAAGAGGAACTGGAAGCAAAGATCGACGCTCTCAAGCAACAACTGGTCCACGACATGGCGACTCAGGAACCTCGCAATTGGCAAATGCCATCGAATGTTTCGATCGACAGTTACGCCGAAATTTGGGCGGACGAAATCCTGCCGATCGCGCGCGAGGCGCATGCTCGTCTGGAGTTTAGGAATGTAAAGCCGTTGCTCAACGGCGACCGAGTCGTTGCGATGGGCGAGGTAATCGAAAAACCGGCGTCAGATCAAACGCTGTATCGCACGTGGGCAACCGGCATCGTACGCGACGAACTGCACAAAGCTGGCTGGCGTCTTGCCGATTTACTGCAGAAGATTTTGTAGGGAGATACAGGCGCTCAAGTCCCGCAACGGCAGAAATTTTTCAGACTACAATGCGAGCCGTTGTCCAGCGTGTAAGCCGCGCGAGTGTGACCGTGGATAGCGACGTCATGGGAGAAATCGCGACAGGCCTTTTGATTCTGCTCGGCGTGGGGCGCGACGACACGTCAGCCGTCGCTGCGGGCATGGCCGAGAGAATCGCAAACCTAAGGATCTTTGAGGACGACCAGCGAAAAATGAACCGCTCGTTGCTGGACGTAAGAGGCGGCGTGCTCGTCGTCTCTCAATTTACACTTTATGGCGATGCGCGCGGGCAACGCAGACCGAGCTTTGTCGGCGCAGCGCCGTCTGAACAAGCAAAGAACCTCTACGAAGAATTTGCGGAAGCGCTGCGCAGGTTGGGAGTCACCGTCGCGACAGGAGTTTTCGGCGCAATGATGTCAGTAGAATTGGTCAACGAAGGTCCGGTAACCATCCTCTTGGACTCTGACAAAACGTTCTAGAGGGCTGCCTTGCCTAACGAATTACTGCTCGTACTTCAACTGTCATTCTGAGCGGAACGAAGAATCTCGGATGTTTTTCTTCGGCAACGCTCAACATCACAAGATCGAATTGCGGCGATTGAAGTGGCCTCTACACTAGTCGCATGTCGACGACACTGGAGCCCGTTCGCCCAATTGCACTGTCGGAAATACGCGCTGCCCGAGAACAGATCGCGAAGACGATTGTTCGCACACCATTGATTCGCCTCGAACTCGGACCTGAATTTCCAGACATCCGTCTGAAGCTGGAGAACCTGCAACCGATCAACGCCTACAAGTTGCGCGGCGCGACCAATGCCGTCGCGGCATTGTCCGAAGCTGATCGCAAACGCGGCGTCTGGACAATCAGTGCGGGGAATGCCGGCCAGGGCGTGGCTTATGCGGCGAGGGCGGCAGGCGTGCCGTGCGCGGTCGTCGTTGTTGAGACAGCGCCGAAATCAAAATTGGACCGAATGAAAGCGCTCGGTGCGACCCTCATTCCAGTCCCCTACGACATTGCTTGGAAAGCGCTCGATGAAAGATCCTTTTCGGGAGCGGGCGGAACATTTATTCATCCATTCGATGACGACGACTTCATCGCTGGTCACGGCACGATGGGATTGGAAATTCTCGAAGACGCACCCGACGTGGCCGCGGTCATTGCCAGCATTGGCGGCGGCGGATTGATCACAGGCGTGGCCAGCGCAATCAAGACGCTACGACCGGAAGTAAAAATATTCGGTGTTGAACCGGAGACCGCAGCGCCAGCGGCGCTTTCGTTCGAAAAGGGTTCGCCACAAGTTTTTCCAGACTGGAAATCGTCATTCGTGGATGGCGCCGGCGGTCAAAGCATGTTCCCTCGCATGTGGGAACGCATGAAACCAATTGTGGACGGCTGCCTCGTTGTCACTCTCGAGGACACAAGAAATGCGATGCGACTATTGGCTGAAAAAGCACGTGTCATTGCCGAGGGTGCAGGTGCGCTGCCAGTCGCTGCGGCGCTCTCTGGGAAAGTTGGCAAAGGGCCGATCGTCGCGATCGTATCCGGTGGCAATATCGATCTGCAAAAATTCTGCGAGTTGATCTCGCAAAGCGACTATTGACTTTTGCGCCTGCGTTTGAAATAACCTTCCGAGAGAAAAACGAGGAGGTAGAACAATGAAAATTGGCGATACAGCACCAGACTTTGAAGCACAAACCACTGAGGGTCGGATCCGTTTTCACGATTGGATTGGCGATTCATGGGCCGTTTTGTTTTCGCACCCGAAGGACTTCACACCAGTGTGCACGACCGAGCTCGGTTATATGGCGAAAATAAAGCCGGAGTTCGAACGTAGAAACGTGAAGATCATGGGATTGTCCGTTGATTCGACTGGCGATCACACGGGATGGGCCAAGGACATTGAAGAAACTCAGGGCCACGCGCCAAATTACCCAATCATCGGCGATGCCGATTTCAACGTCGCAAAACTCTATGGCATGCTCCCGGCCGATACCCAGGGGTACGCCAAATCACGCAAACCGGCCGATAACGCGACTGTCCGCAATGTTTACGTCATCGGACCAGACAAGAAGATCAAGCTGGTACTTGTTTACCCAATGACAACTGGCCGGAATTTCGATGAAGTGCTCCGAGTGATCGATTCACTGCAACTGACTGCGAAGCACCAGGTGGCTACGCCGGTCAACTGGGTACCGGGCCAAGACGTTATCATCGCCGGCTCTGTCTCCGACGAGGAGGCGAAGCGGCGTTATCCGCAAGGCTGGAAAGCGCCGAAGCCATACCTTCGAATCGTTCCGCAGCCGCAATAGGTTCGCTGTCATTCCGAGCGAAAGTCGAGGAATCCACTTCGCTGCGCTCCGCTCAGGATGACGATCGCTGCTCGTGGCCCAAATTCTCAGCAGAAAATTCCACCGGGTCCTGCTGAAAATACTTTTGCAGCTCCGCATATAGTTGCGGATGACGAGCCAGCAACGCACGCGGTTGCTCAAAGAATGCTTCTACTGATACCGCGAAGAACTCGACAGGATCAGTGGCTCCGTACGTGTTAAGCAGCGTGGGAATCCCGTTCTCCTCAGCAGCGCGGAGCGACGCAAACTCGACTCTCATCACGGCGGTCCAGGCTAATTGCTGTTCGCGCGTCGCCAAATCCGGAACCCCGTCGGCTGCGTCATTTTCGAAGTCCAGTTGGTGAGCAAATTCGTGAAGAACAACGTTCTTACCATCGAAGGGATCAGCTGCGCCATGTTTGACGGCGCCCCAGGACAGAACCAGCGACCCCATTCTACGGCCGGTCTCGCCAAGGCGACTCACGGTCCCCTCTGCCCAAAGATGCTCTCCAATCTGTCGTTTTTCTTCCACCATGTACGACAATGGATAAACGAGAATCGTGAGCAGCCCGGGAAAATAATCCGTTTTGCGGTGCAACAATAGAAGACAAGCTTGCGCCGCGATGGTCACGCGAACCTCATCGGTGATTGCGAAACCGCCGCATCCCTCAAAGCGTTTTTCGGCAAGAAAAACCTGAATGTGACCAAGTAGTTCCGCGCGGTCGCTCACCGACAATCTGCAGAAAAAAACAACGTGGCGCTGAATCAGCGTCAGCCATTTTTCCGGGAACGGCCGGGCTCGCAACCACCGTCGTCTGCGCTGTCTCAATAGCGTAAGGATCACAGTGCGACTCTAATCGCCGCATTTCGATAAAGCACGTCTCGCGTTCGCTATGCAGGCAACGCAATTCGGTCTCGATTTTACGGCGAAAAGCCGTATGGATCACTCTCATGAATACGATCTCGATTTCCCGCCGCGATTTTGCACGCCTGCTAGGTGCAGGCGCGGCAGCGGCAGTCGTTAGGCCGCCGCTTTCTTTTGCAAAGCCGACTCAGTCCGTTACTACGCCTTTAGCGGAAGGAGGCATCGTGCGCTTGAGCGCGAATGAAAATCCTTACGGCCCATCCTCGAAAGCATTTCAGGCGATAACGGATTCGTTCGGCCTCGCCTGTCGTTATCCAGACGAACACAACAACGTGCTAATTGACAAATTGGCGAAGCTGAACGGCGTCAATCACGATCAGATCCTGCTCGGCGATGGTTCGAGCGAAATTCTGAAACTCTGTGCAGAAACGTTCACCGGACCTCAGAACGGGAAGCTTGTAGCAGCGGATCCGACCTTTGAAGCAATTCTCAATAACGCCAGCGCCAATGGCGCTGAGGTCGTCAAAGTGACGTTGACCAGCAGCTTTCAGCATGATCTGCCGAAAATGCTTGATTCTGCGAAAGCGGGTCTGATTTACGTCTGCAACCCGAATAATCCGACCGCGAGCATCACGCCAAAGGACGAACTGCGAGATTTCATCGCAACGACTCCGCCGCAGACGATGATTCTCGTAGACGAAGCGTATTTTCATTATGCCGATAGCCCCGACTACGAGAGTGTGATCGCGCTCGTGAAAGATCATCCGAACCTGATTGTCTCACGCACATTCTCGAAAATTTACGGCATGGCAGGATTGCGCTGTGGCTATTGTGTTGCCCAGAAGGAAGCGATCGATCGCCTGCGCCGAAATCAAATGTGGGACAGCGTTAACTGCATGGCTCTGGCCGCAGCAACCGCGAGTCTTGACGATCTTGATCATGTCCCAAACGGTCAACGTTTGAACCGTGAAGCGAAAACATTCGTGACCTCTGAGCTCGACAAGATGGGCTATGAACAAATTCCGTCACAAGCCAACTTCATCATGTTCGATTGCAAACGCCCTGTCGCGCCGCTAATCCAGGCAATGAAAGAGCACAGGATTCACGTCGGCCGGTTGTTCCCAGCTCTTCCAAACCACATGCGCCTTACGATCGGAAAGAAAGCCGAGATGGAGAGTTTCGTCAGCGCCTTCAGGCAAGTGACCGCCTAACGCGAAAAGTTGTAGCGGCGGTCGTGTCAACCGCCACCCCAAGCACGCTCAGCGTTTTAGGCGAAGAACTCTAGCAGCTTGCGATAAGCGCCTCTTCACCGCGCCCATGATCAGCGAGCGTTTCTGACCGTTGGTTTGGCCAGGCTCGCTGGCGGATACTGCAATGTCTGGCGGGAAAAGCGCCTCGAGGGCTTCGTGATACAAATGTCGATCGTCCACTGACATTTCGCCGGCATTATTGAATTCGTTGCCGTTGACGATGATCTTCGCGTTTAGCTTTGCCGCCAGCCGCGCGCCGGAATGGAGCGGCGGCATCTCGTCCACAGCGCGATCATATGCCGCTCTGACATCTGACGGCATTTCATCCGCATTGGCATACTCCCGGCCGTTGAACCGGATATTGGTCTTGGTCCTCGCGTTCACTACAAGGATCAGTAGTGAGAACTATTTTTCGCGAAATTCAAGTGCGCCGTCTTTGGCGTCAACGTGAACGGTCTGGCCTTCGCGGACTTTGCCTTCGAGAATATCGATGCTGAGGGGATCGAGAATCTCTCTTTGAATGGCGCGCCGTAACGGTCGCGCGCCGTAAACGGGATCGTAGCCTTCGCGGGCGAGCAGTGCTTTGGCGGAATCGGACAGCTTGAGCGTGATCTTTTGTTGCTCGAGACGCTTCGACAAGCGGCCGAGCTGAATTTCGACAATTTTCTTTAGCTCCCCTTCACTCAGCCGGTCAAAAATGATGATCTCGTCGACGCGATTCAAAAACTCAGGTCGAAAATGCGCGCGCAATGCATCCATCACCAGTCGCCGGCGCGCTTCGGGAGATTCTTCCTCCATAATGTATTGCGAACCTATGTTGGAAGTCATGATTACGACCGTGTTCTTGAAATCGACCGTTCTCCCCTGCCCGTCCGTGATACGGCCATCGTCGAGCACTTGCAGCAGCACGTTGAACACGTCCGGATGCGCTTTTTCGATCTCATCGAACAACACGACCGAATACGGCTTCCGGCGCACTGCTTCCGAAAGCTGGCCGCCTTCCTCGTAGCCGACGTACCCTGGCGGCGCGCCGATCAAGCGTGCCACCGTGTGTTTCTCCATGTATTCGCTCATGTCGATGCGGATCATGGCGTTCTCGTCGTCGAACAAAAATTCCGCGAGCGCGCGGGCCAATTCCGTTTTGCCAACACCAGTCGGTCCGAGAAAAATAAATGAACCAAGCGGCCGATTCGGATCCTGTAAACCTGCGCGAGCGCGACGGACGGCGTTAGCCACGGCCTTGATCGCTTCGTCCTGGCCAACGACACGCAGATGCAAATGCTCCTCGAGCTTTACGAGTTTCTCGCGCTCGCCTTCCTGCAAGCGCGAAACCGGAATGCCCGTCCAGCTCGACACAACCTCGGCGATGTCCTCCTCTGTCACTTCTTCGCGTAGCAAACGCTTTTTAGTCTTGGCCGATTTCGCCGTAAGATCGGCCAATTTCTTTTCCAATTCAGGAATGCGGCCGTATTGAATTTCACTCGCGTTTCCGAGTTCGCCGCGGCGCTGCGCGCGCTCTAGTTCAGTCCGGAATCGCTCGATTTCTTCCTTCACTTTCCGCTGCTCATCGATGAGCGCTTTCTCCTTTTGCCACTCGGCTTTTAGCGCGTTCGATTTTTCCTTTAGCGCAGCCAATTCCTTCTCGAGCTTCTTCAAACGCTCCTTGCTTGCCGGATCTTTCTCTTTCTTGAGCGCCTGGCGTTCCATTTCATGCTGCATGACCTGGCGCTCGATCACATCGATTTCTGTCGGCATCGAATCGAGCTCGATCTTCAGACGCGACGCAGCTTCATCGACCAAGTCGATCGCCTTGTCTGGCAAAAACCGATCGGTGATGTAGCGATGGGACAGCACCGCTGCCGCAACCAATGCCCCGTCGGTGATCCGCACGCCATGGTGCACTTCGTAGCGCTCCTTTAAGCCGCGCAGAATCGCGATCGTGTCCTCAACCGTCGGTTCGTTCACGAGCACCGGTTGGAAGCGTCGCTCCAAAGCCGCGTCTTTTTCGATGTATTTGCGATACTCATCGATCGTGGTTGCTCCGACGGTGCGGAGTTCGCCGCGCGCCAGCATCGGCTTGAGCATATTCGACGCGTCGACCGAACCTTCCGCTGCGCCCGCCCCGACAATGGTATGCAATTCATCAATGAATAGAATGATTTGACTCTGTGCGTCGGTCACTTCTTTCAAGAATGCTTTCAGCCGGTCCTCAAATTCCCCGCGGTACTTTGCGCCTGCGACCATTGCGCCGATGTCCATCGCAATGATTCGTTTGTTCTTCAACGAATCCGGGACGTCGCCGCTGATGATGCGACGCGCCAGGCCTTCCACGATCGCTGTTTTGCCAACACCCGGATCGCCGATGAGCACCGGATTATTTTTCGTCCGACGCGATAGGACCTGCATTACGCGCCGGATCTCATTGTCGCGTCCGATCACCGGATCGATCTTCCCGCGCCGCGCCAATTCCGTGAGGTCGCGCCCGTATTTTTCCAGCGTCTGAAATTTGCCTTCTGGATTTTGGTCTGTCACTCGCTGCGAACCGCGCACCTGCTGGAGCCCCTGCATTAATTTATCGCGCGTGCCGCCCAGATCCTTCAGCAATTTTGCCGCAGGAACGTTCGCGCCGGCTAACGCGAGCAGATAATGCTCAGCGCTGGTAAATTCATCTTTGAGCTTGGACATCTCCTTCTCGGCGCTGTCCAGCACGGTACGGAGTTCGTTCGAGATCCGCAGATCGGACGCGCTGCCATGGATTTTCGGGCGACGTTCCAGCTCCGAACGCAACCGCTCCTGCAACTGATCAACATTTGCCCCAATCTTCTCGAGGAGCGGGCGAGCGATTCCATCGCTTTGGTCCAGAAGAGCGGAAAGAAAATGTTCGTTCGTGATTTCGGAATTGTTCAGTTGCGACGCGAGATCCTGCGCCGCCTGCAGCGCCTCCTGCATTTTCTGCGTGTATCTGTCGATGCGCATGGTTCAAAATAACAAACGGGATTCGCTAGGCAATTGCGGTTTGGTAAACGAGCTGCAGCAAACTTCCTCTAGCATTGGACTTCGCCTCACGGCGCACCAAGGCGTTTGACACAAACGCCTCTACAACGATGAGTGATTGCGATGAGTGCGCAGGAAAAATGGGTTGGATCGAAGTCGCTGGCGCTATTACGTCAGGGACCGTTTCGCCGGTACATCATCGGTTCGCTCATTTCCGACAGTGGCACCTGGATGCAAATGATGGCCCAAAGCTGGGTCATGAGCGGACTGACGAGCAAAGCGATTCTGCTTGGGCTGGTTAACTTCGCTGCGGGGTTGCCAGCACTGATACTTGCTCCGGTGGCAGGCTCATTGGCTGACCGGCTGGACAAACGCAAGATCCTGGTAGCCACGCAAATTGCACAAATCGTCTTTGCTGTGGCATTGGGAGTCTTGGTAATGAGCGGTCATATCCGCATCTGGCACATTGTTTTCTTTGCGCTGCTCCTGGGCATTGCTTTCGCCTACGAAATGCCGGCTATCAGTGCGCTTGTGCCGGAGTTGGTGAAGCGCGATGAGATCGCCGCAGCCGTTGCTCTCGATAGATCAGTGTTTCACGGATCGCGTTTGATTGGTCCGTCGCTGGCCGGTCTTTTTGTCGGGTGGTGGGGCGCAGCGTCGGCATTTTTCACAAACGCGCTCTCGTTTGTGGCATTGATCGCAGCACTCATCTCGCTACCGAAACGGCCAATTGGCACACCGGAGGAAGAGAAACAACGCCGTAGCGGGATCCTGGAGGGGTTTCGCTACGTTCGCTCGAATCGCATCATTGTTTCCCTCATCACGCTGATTGCGCTGAACACGATCTTCGTTTTCCCGGCGATCTCAGTGATGCTGCCGCTCTACGTGCGCGATATTCTTCACCTGGGTGCAAAAAGCATGGGTGGACTGATGGCAATATCTGGCAGCGGCGCGTTCCTTGGTTCAATTGGCCTGCTGAGCGTTGCGCGCGAGAATCGGTTGAAGTTTATGACCGGCAACGTGGTGGCCATTGCGGTGGGTGTTTTTCTCATGTCCGTGTCACAAAGCTTTTTGCTGACCGCCTGCGCGATGGGCCTTCTCGCCATTGCCCTCTCAATGAATTTTGGCCTTACGAACACGATCGTGCAGGAACAAGCGCCGGCGCATTTGCGCGGTCGCGTATCAGCGGTTGTAGGCATGAGCTTTTTCGGTCTGATGCCTGTTGCAGGCCTGATCACCCCCGGTTTCGCAGATCTCATTGGAATGCGAACGACGCTGACGATTGCATCAGTGATCTATGGAATCGCTGCTTTTTCGGTTTTGAGTGTTGCCGCACGCCACGTTTGCGATCAGCCGGTTTCGCCCGCACCGGAGCCTGAAATTGAGCCGGTCTGCTGAATGGTCGACATTTTCGCAAGGTGTCATCGCGAGCGGAGCGCAGCAGAGTCGAGGGATCCCGTTGAAAAACTCAAGCTTCTGCGCCCGGATTCTTCGACTTCGTTCCGCTGCGCTTCACTCTGCTCAGAATGACAGGATGATCATGCGCCGATGATTGCCTTTTCCACTTGCTGGAACTCCGGGCGGCACACCGCAGGAGATGAAATGCTGCGCGAAATTAAAACCGAACTCGGTTTTGATTTGATCGAATTAGGGCACGGAATACGTATGTCGCTGATGCCGGGAATTCAGAAAATGTTCGATGCAGGTCAGGTGCGCTTCACAAGTTTGCATAACTTTTGTCCGTTGCCTGTCGAGGTGATGGTGGCTTCGCCAGATTGTTATCAGCTTTCTGCTGGTTCTCCCGGGGAACGCGACCGCGCCGTGAGACAAACCTTTCAAACAATTGATTTTGCCGAACGACTCGGCGCACCGTTTGTCGTGCTACATTTGGGCCAGGTGAAGATGCGGCCAATTACCGATCGATTGATCAAGATGACAAAAGCGGGCGAGCACCTCTCTCGCTCATACGTACAAGCTAAACTGAACGCGGTGGAAACACGTGAACGACGCGCACCCGCTCAGTTGCAGCGGGTGAAGGATTGCCTTCGCCGCATCGTCGAGCACGCGGCTTCGAAAAATGTCCGAATCGCCTTAGAAAGCCGGCGCGGTTACGAAGAAATTCCGAGCGAACGAGAGTTGCCGAACCTGTTGGATGAATTGAATTCGGGGCAGGTCGGCTATTGGCACGACTTCGGCCACTCACAAATTAAGGAGAATTTGGGGTTCATTGATCACGCCGAGTGGTTGGACGCGGTCGGCTCCAGGGCGTTTGGCTCCCATGTGCAGGACTGCGTGTGGCCGGCCAAAGACCATGAAGCGCCTTTTACCGGCGAGATAGAATTCGATAAACTTGTTCCGCTTCTTCCCACAAACTGCTTATTTGTCTGGGAGATGAGCCCGAACAAAACGGCGGATGCGATTCGCCAGTCCGTTCGCATCTGGAAGGAACGCTTTGGCGAATGAAGAAGGTTCTGGCCACGATTTTCCAGGTTAGCGTCACGATCGGGGTCCTGTATTGGGTCTATCACGATCCAAACCGTCGCGCCCAGATGGTGGAGGCGCTTCGGAACGCAGAGTATCGCTGGGTTCTGATGGCGATGCTGGCCTATCTGGTGGTCGAGGCAGCGGCCGCCTTTCGCTGGCATGTGTTGCTGAAAGTACAAAACATTCACCTCAGTGTCCCGCGCCTGATCGGACTGTTTTTCATAGGGTTGTTCTACAACCAATTTCTCCCCGGAGGCACCGGCGGCGACATCATCAAAAGTTATTACCTGCTTAAGGAAACGCCTGACAAGAAAGCGGGCGCGCTACTGGCGGTAGTGTTCGATCGATTCATCGGACTCGTTGCCCTCGTTGCCGTCACGGCCACCCTGATCGCATTGCGATATGATTTTCTTGCCCAGAAACCGGAGACCCGAAATTTACTTTGGCTGCTGCTCATTCTTCTGAGCGCGGCATTTGCCTTTCTGATTGCGACGTTCGTCATCAGTGGATTCAAACTGTTCCGTTTTTTTCCCGCCCATTTTCCGGGACGCGATAAATTGATTGAGATTTTCGCGGCCTATCACCTATATGCGCGTCATTGGCGGGCAACCCTCGTTGCGTTCGGCGCGTCGATCGTGGCGCATCTTGCAACGTTTACAGCGTTCCTGTTTGCCGCCTATGCGTTGGGTGTCCGAGTACCGTTGGTTGATTTTTTTGCCATCATGCCGATTGAACGAACGATCTCGGCTCTGCCAATCAGTTTCGCGGGAATTGGACTTCGCGAAAAAGTTTTGCAGATCATGCTCAACGGGCTCTGTGGCGTTCCGGAAGCAAAAGCCATTCTCGTCGGTTCGCTGAGTTTTGCTATTATTCTCGTTTGCTGTCTTCCGGGCGCTTTTGTTTACCTGTTTTACAAGCCGGGCGGCGTAGCAGAACACGTGAAACTCAGCGAAATGGAAGCGGAAGTTGTCACGTTGGAACATGAACTCGGCGAGACGGAATGAGAGTGTGGGAGCGACCCTAAGGTCGCGAAACTTGCGGCACAGAGGCCGTTCCCGCCTTCGCAACCGCCCATTCGTCGTTGCAACTTTTGCAATGACCGCCGACGGAAAAGTGACGACGAAGAATTTCGGGCCGGTGGATTTCACTTCACGCGAAGACAAGCTGCATTTGTTTCGGCAGCGTGCTTTAGCAGATGCGGTTCTTCTCGGGTACACAAGTCTGGAACGCGACAACGTGCGGCTCGGATTGCCGGCAGAGCTACAGGAATTGAGGATCAAGCGTGGTCAGTCTCGCTCTCCGCTTCGCGTGATCGTCTCGAACAAAGGCAGAATCGACGATCGACTGAAGATTTTTCAATCCGACATCTCGCCGATCATTATTTTCTCAACTAAACGAATGCCTCCAAAAAATCAGGAGGCTTTGCGCAAAATGGCAACACTGCACTTAACCG
>JBARAJ010000071.1:0-9884 GCA_049791915.1 Candidatus Udaeobacter sp. | reverse complement strand
GTTGTGAGGAAAGCCGCCGCCACCTTCGTCCATGCCCGCGAGGTAAACGGTCCCACTGCCCGCCGGATCGCCTGTAATCTGCACGTCGCGAATGAAGGTACTGGTGTTGCTTATTGTTATCGGAGCGTGCCACGTGGCGCCGTTATCACTGGAGTAGGTGACTTCGGTAGCGCCGACGCCAACATTGAAGTCATTCCAGGAAACATACATCCGCCCGAAGAAGGGGGACGCCGGATTATTATCAGCCCAGCCAGACTCGCGATCGGCCGAGCCTTCGTTGAAAACGCAGAAATGGGTCCAGCTATTCGGGTCCGGGGGATTGGTCGACTTATATCCGCCGAGCCCCTGACCGCCGCACCCAGTATCCAGCCAGACGGTGAACCAGGTGGCAGTTGGCTTATTGTAGATAATAACGGGGTCGCCCTCGGTACCATCAAAGGGGCTTTGACCATTCGCCTTGGTGATCCGGGTGAACGTGGCGCCGCCGTCGGTGGAGGCCGACGCACCGGAGATGTTGATCGGATTCTGATTGCGGCCTCGTGAGTCGTTGTAGGCTACTACAACCTGGTTCGGGTTATCCGGGTTAGCCGTAGTGTATGTCTCCGACTGGACAATATTGGGAGGGGTCTCAGTGCCGGTGACTAGGTCGACGTCGGCTGCACCAAACGCCAGGGGCGTTAACAGTTTTTTGATAAGATGGCCGATCGGACCGAGGGTCGAGGTGAACGGACTCGTAGCGCCTTTCACCTCGCCGCAGGCAAGCATGATCGCGCCGGCCCTGAAGTTTTCCTGTCTATCGATGCCCTTCTCGTGAATCGTGGAGCAATCGAATCCAACAGGAACCAGAGGGTCGCTGGATTTGGTGAGGATTTTCCCTTTCGTCATCGCCTGTATGACGTTCTGAGCGGTTGCAGAGAATACGCCAGAGCTAGCCAGCGCCAGCAAGACACCGGCGAGGACGACGAACACGCCGATTAAGACGCGGATGTTAAAGAATGCTGATCGTGAAGCGGATTTCTTTTTCATGAATGGTTGTGGATGTGGATGTGGATGGAATTTAAGTGCGGAGCATAGCTTGTAGCGGAACCGCGACTGCACGTCAACACTTTTTCCGGGTTGTGTGTGGTTGCCCGGTGGGTTTATTGGATGCAGAAAACTTTGGCAAGCTTTTTTTAAGTTTTTTCTGACGGTTTTTTTTGCCGGGGAATTCAACATCCCGGAAGCGAGAATTCAGGCCGGATGGAATGTCGCAACGCGCAATCGATAAGCGTCGAGAGTGACAATGTCGTTACTATTCCGTGTGTGCACTATGGCGTTGAAATTAAAAATAGCGCATGCCTCCTCCGGCGCGCTTCGCGTCTGAAAGTCGGCAAGCTCGCGCTATTTCTTTTCGCGAACAGCTTTGAACGTGCCGTGCTTCGATGGTCCGTCTCCGACGAGTGGCGAGAAGTCAACTTCGCCAGTGATCAAATCCGGAGTTTCAAACTTTCCGTTGAACGTCAGAGTTCCCGCGTCGCGTCCCACATTGCCAATTAGAAACTCCGCCGGACCAGAGAAGGTTACCGCGTTTCCATCTGCCGGGGTCCACTTTGCCTCGGAAGGTTTGATGCCCGCCCAAACTTTGGATTGCGGGTCCGTCACCGTCAGAGTGCCTTTTCCGTCGCTTTGTGCATCAAAGCGCAGGAAACGATGTTGGTCGTTAGCAAAAGTAATCTCGACCTTCCAACTGCCAGTCACGTTCGGAGAGTCTGCCTCTGCCAGGACGAAGGAGAATGTATTCACGGCCATTGCCAGAATTAGTGCGCGCGTTGCTTTCACGTTTTTTTCTAGTCGTGATCTGTTATCCGGGCAAGGTGCGTTTTTCGGGACTGATGGTGGCGCATATTCTGTTCTAGGGTAAATTCGCCAACTCTGTGAAAAGTGGTTGCATCAGCCCGGAATTGAAAGCAGCTGGAGCGATTCCGGCGCGGGCCAGTGGTGGGATTAACTTTCCCGGCTATAGCAAAACCGGCATACGCAAATCGAAGACCAGTCGGTGGCGCGCGGTCGCATTGATCCTTCTGAACTTGTTCATGATCGCGCACATCATCCAGTGGCGCTTAGTGGGCAGAACGATTTCGCCCATTGAGCCCTCGGAAACGATGTACACGCTGCAGAACGGGTTCGTGAACGCGGGCTTCATCTTTTTTAGCCTGGCAATTTTGGCGACGCTCATCTTCGGGCGTTTTGTTTGTGGCTGGGGTTGTCACATTCTTGCGTTGCAGGACCTCTGCGGGTGGCTGCTCAAGAAAATGGGCCTTCACCCGAAGCCGTTTCGATCGCGGCTCCTGGTGTATGTCCCGCTCGGCGCCGCGCTGTACATGTTTGTCTGGCCCGTAGCCTATCGATTGTTTTCGAAGCTGGGGCCCGAACCAATCATCCCGAAATTCACGAATCATCTGGTGACCACAAATTTTTGGGCGACATTTCCGTCCGTCGCAGTGGCCATCCCGTTTCTGTTTATCTGCGGCTTCGTGACGGTTTATTTTTTGGGGCAAAAAGGCTTCTGCACTTACGCCTGCCCATATGGGGGTTTCTTCGGTCTCGCCGACAAATTCTCGCCGGGAAAAATCCGCGTCACGCCTGCGTGCAATCAGTGCGGGCATTGCACTGCCACGTGCACTTCGAACGTGCTGGTGCATGCGGAAGTGAAACAGTACGGAATGGTGGTCGATCCTGGTTGCATGAAATGTATGGATTGCATCAGCGTATGTCCAAACGACGCGCTTTATTTCGGCTTTGGGAAGCCGACGCTCCTCGCTCCCAAATCGAATGTCATTAAGAGACACTATTCGTTAACATGGCCTGAAGAGATCGTCGGCGCCTTGGTGTTTCTGGGAAGTTTCTTTGCTGTTCGCGGTGTTTACGCGCTGGTTCCATTTTTGATGGCGCTTGGCTGCGCCGCCGTCACAACGTTTCTCGCTCTGAAAACGTGGCGATTACTTCGGGCAAGGGAGTTGTCCTTTTACCGGTTCAATTTGAAGTCCTCAGGAAAAATTCACATGGCTGGCCTGGCGTTTGCAGCCTTTGCCTTTGCCTGGATTGGCTTAAACGTGCACTCCGGCTGGGTGCGCTATCACGAGTTCCTCGGCAACATCGCGTTCAACAAGATCCATTTGCCCGACGAACTGGCCTTGGCGCAGCTCGATCCATCACGCTGGCTCAACCCGGCGGATCGGAAAAACATTCTTCAAGGAAAAGAGCATTATCTGGCGGCTTCGAGGACGGGGTTGTTTGTAAACAACGAAGCTCTGCCGAAGCAGGCCTGGATTGAATATTTGTCAGGCGACGCTGCGCAATCCGTGCAAACGCTCCGCACCGCCGCAGCCCACGAGAAAAACGAGAGCAAAGCTTTGAGTCTCTACTATCGCGGCGCGATCCTGAATCGTCTGGGCCGTTATGACGAAGCGCGGGCCACTTTGGATGAAGCGCTGGCGGAACGAGAGGATTTGATTCTTGCGCGCCAGGAGAAAGGCGAATCACTTTGGCAACTCGGTCGAAAGGACGAAGCTGTTTCGGTTTGGATCGATGCCGTGCGACGCAACCCCCGGCTGGCACTGGCCAACAACGAGCTTGCTGGAGCGGCGCTTGCATCAGGCAAGCGTGAAGCAGCCGATGTGTACCAAGAACAAGCCGACAAATTCACTCCCAATAATCCACTTTACCATTGGATGCTCGGCCGCCGGCTCCAGGACCTCGGCATGACTCAATTAGCCGAAAAACATTTCGAGCAAGCCGGGCAAGTCGGCCCCGGCGCGGGGACGCCTAACGAACTTTGATTGCTACAGTTACGGGCGCGGCCAAGGGGTCGGGCGAGGCCGCGGGGCAGGGCTCGGCCGCACCGCTGGAAAGACGTTAACCACTCCAGTCATTCCAGCAAAGCAGTGCAAGGCGCAAAAATACTGGTACATGCCTGGCTGCGTAAAAGTGAACTCATACACGAAACCCGTGTCGTTAAGCATTCCCGCCTCGCAGTTCATGTTATCGGGTGAACAAAATTGGCCATCGTCGACGCAGGACTTGCCACTGGTAACACTGTGAGAATCGCTGGCCCAGGTCCAGCGTACAGTGTCGCCCACGCTGATATTGACGGTATCCGGCATAAAGGTGAATTCGTTTGCTTTCGGTCCTACTGTCACATCGAAAACCTCGCTCCCGGCGTCCCGCTTTCCACTCAGAGCCTGGCGTCCGTACTGATCGACGATGCGGATCGCTTTATCCCCGGCCTCAGCAGGCCCCAAACATACCATCACAAGCAGCAATGTTAGCCAACGGGTCGGCCGCGAAATCGCATTTGATTCTCTGATAATTTTCATAGGCTGTTTACTAGGGCGTTGGCCGTGGCCGCGGAGTAGGCCGGGGCCTCGGTGTTGGATTGGCACGCACAACCACTTCAAATTGCGTCATCATACCATCGTCCTCGTGCTCCATCATATGGCAATGGAGCATATACATCCCCACATGGTCGGTAAACCTTAGCTTCACTTCAAGCACCTCACCAGGTGCGAGGTACCAGGTTTCCTTCATCGTCTCATAGGGATAGCATGCTCCGCCGTTACGACTCATGCACTGCTGCGAAACGTCATGGATATGCACCGTATGTGGTTGTCCCGTGGGGTTTGTGAAAACCCACTTTTCGGTCGTGCCTAATACGGGCCTGGCATCGACTCGGTTTGGATCGAATCTGAGTCCATTGATCGTCCAATGGCCCCCTGTCTGGTCAAAGCTCCAGTTTCGCGTCACTGAAGGCTCCCCGATATCCGGAAGTGGGCGGAGGGTTGCGGGTATTGAGCTGTCATCCGTGACGTGCTGAGTTACCCGGAACTCAAGCAACTGGGTGCCAGTCAGGGCATCCACCAGATAGACGTTTTGTCCCAGTTGACCGGCGAAATTGACAACTACGTCCATACGCTCAGCCGGCCCCATGCGCATGCCAGTGCGTGTAACAGGTACGGGAAGCAGACCGCTCTCAGTGCCAATTTGGATAAAGGAGTCGCCAGTGCTTAGCTCAAGAAAATAGGTGCGGAAGTTGGATGCGCTCAGGATGCGGAAGCGATACTTACGATCGCCAACCTCGAGGTATGGCTGGTAAACGCCGTTAACCAGAAATTTGTCACCTGTGACACCGTTAGGGTTAAACACGTACGGAATCTGGTTCTTCGCATCGAATTGCCGGTCGGCGATTACCAAAGGCAGGTCGAACTCGCCGGAGGGAAGCGTCGATGGATCGGCGGGATCATCCACAATGTACAATCCAGTAAGGCCCATCCACACGTTGCGACCAGTAACGTCCATGCGGTGGTCGTGGTAAAACTGCATCTTCCCTCGCTGGTTGTTACCTTCTTCAACCCCTTCGTAGGTATAGGTGCGCGATCCTCCAGTCGGAATAAGCAGAGTATCTGGCTGGCCGTCGCTATCGGCAGTGGAGTGATTGCCGTGATTGTGGATGGTCATCTCGCCGGCCCCTGGGCCGAGATTGTTCGTGAACGTGGCATTTGTTCTCTGCCCGGTAGGTCTACGAATTGTTAAGCCCGGGTACGTCCCGCCGTAGGTCCACATGTTCGTGCATGGCCCATCCAGGATTTGCACGCATGCTTCGTTGATGCCGATCGAGACGTTCGCGTTCGTATTTACAGGCGGAAAAACCAGTGGATGCGTGAAACCAGCAAGCGTCGGTGCTGCGGCCCGAGTCGCAGGTGTAGTCGCCCCAAAGATTTTCGGTACAGCCGCCAAACGTACGCCGATACCAGCAAGGGCGGCCACAACCACAATCGCAAACAAGGCTTTGACGCTCATATCGCCTTACAAAAACGACACCGATGGCTAGCTCAGCTCGGCCGCGGCGCTGGACTGGGACGAGGCCGGGGAGTCGGCATAACTCTGGGTCCAAGTGTGTATTGAATGGTCAGCACTGGCGGGCTGGCGCTTTCGCGGGTGTCGAACCGCTTTGCTGTGGCGCTGGTGGTCTCGTCGCCTAACACCAGCCAGCCAAAATTACTGGCCGGGTTGTCCAACCACAATTGCACATCCGCAACCATCTGTGCTGAATTCCACGTGTACTGTCCAATGCCGTCAACCGACTGGCTTGCACTTATCGTGGCCGAAAAATCTCCGCCCTGCGTTGTCCAAAAGACGCTGTCGAAAAAACGGTGTCGCCATGTGGCGTCGTTAGGGGTAGCCGACGCTCCATCACCTTCCCCCATCGGCGCGTGGGAGGTTCCTTCGCCCCAATCGGCAAGCAGCTTGTGTAGCTCGACGGTTAGCGCACCAGCGGGCGTCATAGACATGTTCATGGTCAGGCTTACGGCTGTGATCGTAGAGCCGGCTGGAATAGTTCCGGCTATGTCGAACGCTAACACCCCGCGGCGAAGTTCACCCATGGCGTTCTCACCGGCGAAGAAGTGAAAACCAGCGCCGTTGCTGAGATCGCCCTCAGCAGGGTCGTACTCGTAGAGTGTGTTGTCCTTGCTTGGGGTGATGTTGATAATAGCAGCGCTGACGGACGTACGGCCGACAAAGCCAAGCGCGCTCAGGACTAATATTGCAACTAGAGTCTTGGAAGTAGTCATTGGGTGTTGAACATACAGGTTAATCGTTGACAACGTTTTCACACATCAGCCGCCGCGTAACTGGTAACCGACAACTTCCCCGGTAACTAATCACGACAATCAGGGTCTCGGCGGCGGGGTTGGACGTGGACGCGGAGGCGGACTGGATCGCGGTGTAGGAGTTGGGCGCGGAGTGGGTGTCGGAGGAGGCGTTGTTGCTGTAGCTGTAGCTGTAGGTGTCGTCGTGGCTGTCGCCGTAGCGGTAGCCGTAGCCGTGACGCTAGCTGTAGCTGTTGCGGTAGCCGTAGCTGTAGCTGTTGGCGTTGGGCTCGGCGTACCTGCTGGACCAACGGTCCAGCCGCCGGCAGCGGGCCCACCGTCGCCGTTGCAGAAATACTGAGCGAAACAGGTATCGTTGTTTTGCACTCCCGCCGTGGCGCTCGTATTGCCGTTTGCTGTATCACCGTAGACCACATCGTAGCGACTCTGCATCTCATACAACCTCAGCTCGTAGTTGGCCGTCTGACTGACGTTGGCAAAGTAAACAGTGCGCCATTCGATATTGAAGATCCGGTTGGGTGCAATGCCAGAAACCGAGGTGAAGACACCGCAGGTTCCACCAGGAAAAGCCGAGCACCCGGTGTTTGCGTCGGTGCGCTGGTCGTCCCAGTAGGGGAAAATGGTACAGTCATGGCCGGTCCACGGCAGGCAAACGTTAGTGAACGCCGTATCGCTTGTGTTGAACTGAGCGTTGCCGTTAGAAGACACGTTGATGCTGTTTTGAGTCACTCCACAGGCGGTGAACGGGAAGGGGAGCGGAACGCTCGTCACCTGGTCATCCCCGTGATTGCCGCTGTCAGTTGTGCCTGGAACAATGCTGCCGCCTATTTGGGTTATGTTAAGGCCGGCGCAGGCTGTTGGCGTTGGGGTGACAGTCGGCGTGGGAGTGGGGCTGGCCGTTGGCGTAGGCGTAGGCGACGGTGTCGGCACATTCCCGGGAGCCTCAATTAGAACCGGCATGGGCCCGCCGGTCTTAAAGAAGCCTACCGTTGCATCCGTGGGGTTTGGCGGTTGGTCTGCATCAAACCGAAAGTTGTACAGTGTGCTGAAGCGAATCGCGTTGGCGTTCTGATTCTGCGCAAATGTTTCCGAACTCCATGTTATAGAGCTCGAGTCCTGGGTTACATTCCATGGCGTGCTGCTATAACCCTGGTTATTGAGCGTGCCATCATTTGCCCAGCCGGGATGCTGAATCGGCGCATGAAATCCGATGTTAGAGATATTTACCCCTGGCCCAAGCGGCACGGTGAAGGATTGGATGGCACGATCGAGGTTCTGGTTATAGAGCGCGTATTCATAGTGCCAGACGCCCGTACTGGGGTTCGTCACTTTAGAGCCCATATACCAGATGCCGTCGTTTCCCGGGTCAGGCTCAGCCCGAATCACCGTCGCGCCGGTCCAAGCCATGATCGCTGGCTGCTCGCGCATGGTGGCGCCAGAGGCGCTAAAGGTGAAGTTCGTAGGGCCGCCACCGACGTTATACCGCTGGTAGGAAGCATTGTTGTACATGTTGCACTGGCCCGGATGACTTTGGCACCAGGTGTATTCGTGCGGGACGATGTACTGCGCTTCGGCAAAATAGAGAGCGCCCTGGTTCTGGGCAGGAATCAGGTCAGTCGTGTCCACCAGCATTCGATGAGATGTTGCGTCATGAACGTGACCGCTGTGATTGTTCGCTGTAGAGCCTACGAAACTTCCGGTGAAGGGATTGACCCATGCGCGCGAACCAATGCTATTCTGATCGCCATTTAAGCCGGCGCCGTATGCATCGGAGCAGCCGGAGCCAAGATGCTGTCCGCTAACACCATTGCATCCAAAGCCGCAGGTATTTGATGACGCCGCTGTGAATGCATGCTTACCCCAGGACTGGCCAAGTTGTTCGAACCGCTCAGTGTTGTCTGCGCCGCCACTCATTCGGTAAAGATTCTGCGGAATAAAGGGGTGGTCGTTGTTCGGCAAGGCAAACCAATCCACGTCGATCGTGCCCTTGTTGCAGGCATCGGTTCCCAAAGAGAGCCCCACGCGACCGTTTACTGCACCACTGTCTAATTGTTCCAGGCCGATCAGCTCGCCGATGATTACGTCCGGGCCCGGGACATTCCCCACGCCGGGTTGGTTCATCGCTGGCAGTGCCGCGGATTTGACATCGCCGTTTTCGTCGAGGCGTACGATTTCGATGGGTCGCATTGCGGCCCCAATGGAGACTTTACCGGCAACGGCACCAGCATCCGATGGGCGGCCAAGGGACTCGGCGAATTCTGTCGAAACTACGAGGCGGCCGCCGGTAATGCTGAGTGACCGCGCGTTGGATTGATAATCATACTGGTGTCCTTCGATCTTAAAAAACGTGAATCCACTCTTGGCGTCGCGCACAGCCAAATCGTACGGCGCGGCTGGCGAAAGCTTTTCGATAACGAGTTGTTTGAAAGATGCGGCGAGCGGAGCGGGAAGCTGGGGAACGGGTTGCGCTTCGGCGACGAGTGCCATTGAGCCGGGCTCGGGGCCGCGCAACTGATCGTTGAAAACCAGAATAGGAAAAAAGGAATTGGCAGCTACGGCAAAATGCACCGTGGTGGGTGTTCGCCCGATTGAGTTGATTCCGTTCAGCCGGTTGAGATCAAGATCCATCGTGACACTGCCGTTTTCGGCGATCATTCTTTGAAATGTGCCGGACCCGCCTTCGTCAAGACTACGGCGGGCAGGCTGGCTTTCTGGAGCGGTTTGTTTGAATGGGGCCTTGGCCGCCGTAGCCTCGGCGGAGGCGGCTGCATAATTCCGTGTGCTGTTTCCGAGCAACAGAAGTAGCAGCGCGAAACCTGTAAGCGTTATCTTTGACATAAGTAGATTCCCCTTGGTGGTGAAGCGGATACGAATTGAGCGGTAAGTTTTCTCACGCGGTCGTAGCAGAAGCAAAGACGTTTTTGAAAAACTTTTCGCGAGGCGTCAAGGATGAACTGATGCTGTGGTGGACGCCTGCCGCTTGCATAAACGTCGTGCAACCGGGGACCAATAGCCCGGGTTCACCTGATCAGCTGACTTCGAGAATCTGCGGCGCGGCAACCTGGTACTAATCACTTCGGACTGATCGCTCTCGCTACGGGCGCGGCGGGGGAGTGGGACGCGGGCGCGGTGGTGGACTAGACCTTGGTGTAGGCGTAGGCCGTGGCGTAGACGTCGCAGTCGGAGTTGCTGTTGCCGTTGCGGTAGCCGTGGGCGTAGGCGTGAAGGTAGCTGTAG
>JBARAJ010000070.1:0-2682 GCA_049791915.1 Candidatus Udaeobacter sp. | reverse complement strand
GCAGGGCGTGGTTAGCACCGAACGCGAGCAGAACTGGATCATTTACTCGCTCCCCTCCGAGCGCCCTGCAGAACTGGATCGCAACTTGAAATGCTTGCAGGACTGCGTCCAAACAGACCCTGTGTTTGAACGCGATTTGCAGAACCTGGCTAAGCTGCAGAAGAGTTGTTGTGAGCCGCGGCGTGTCTTCTCGGATCGCTTGAACGGAAGAAAAACGAATGCCAAAACAAAACGTTCTGTTCGTTTGCGTTCACGACAACGCGCGGAACAAAAAATGTGAAGAAGCTCGCCGCAGAATTTATTGGCACGTTCTCACTCGTGTTTGCGGGCACGGGCGCCATCGTTGTCAACGAGACGAGTAATGGAGCGGTTACACACGTTGGAGTTGCACTCACCTTTGGTTTGGTCGTCTTGGCGATGATCTACACGGTTGGCGATATATCGGGCGCTCACTTGAATCCTGCGGTTAGTCTGGGGTTTTTTGCAGCGCGACGCTTCCAACTGCGTGAAGCAATTCCATACATCATGAGTCAGTGTGCGGGTGCGTTCGCCGCTAGCGGCATCCTGCGACTTCTCTTTCCCAGAGATGCGATGTTAGGCGCAACGCTGCCCGCTGGATCGGCAACACAATCATTTGTGCTTGAGTTGATTCTCACGGCCATTCTGATGTTTGTGATTCTCAGTGTCTCGACCGGTCCAGCAGAAAAAGGTATCACGGCTGGGATCGCTGTCGGTTCTGTTATTGGACTCGAGGCGATGTTCGCTGGTCCGATTTGCGGCGCATCCATGAACCCCGCCCGCTCCTTAGCGCCAGCGGTCGTATCGCAGCATCTCTCTAGTCTCTGGATTTATCTGGTTGCTCCCACGATCGGCGCTTTGCTCGCTGTCCTCGGTTGTCGATGCGTGCGCGAAGAAGGCTGTTGCTCGATTCCATTTCCTCGGAATAACGTCTCCACAATGAAACTATGAAAAAGAAGGTTCTATTTATTTGTGTTCATAACAGTGCCCGCAGCCAGATGGCGGCAGCATGGCTAAACGATATTTGCGGCGATTATTTCGAGGCACAGAGCGCCGGACTTGAGCCGGGGGAGCTTAATCCCCTGGCTGTTCAAGTGATGGACGAAATCGGAATCGATATCTCGAATAACAAGACACAAGCCGTCTTCGATGTTTTCAAAAGAGGAGAGCTTTTCGCGTACGCGATCACCGTGTGCAATGAGTCGGAAGCGGCAGGTTGCCCGATTTTCGCCGGCGTGACGAAGCGCTTACACTGGAGTTTCCTGGATCCATCCGCGATTAGCGGGACTCAGCGGGAACGGCTTCAAGGTACGCGTAAAATTCGTGACGACATCCAGGCGCGAATCCAAACCTGGTGTGACGAAATGTGTGTTGTCGATGCGTAACACAATGAAAACCGCGCCAAATAAGTCATCATCCGAGACCGTCAGAGAAGAAGTTCGGCGGCGTTACGGCGCAACTGCATTGGGTAAATCGGCCGGCGACAATGATTGCTGCACATCAACTGAGGCAACGGATCTCGGCTATTCCACTCAAGATGCGGCGGCAGCACCGGAAGGCGCGAATCTTGGGCTCGGCTGCGGAAATCCGTTGGCAATCGCTTCACTCAAAGAGGGTCAAATCGTCTTGGATCTTGGTTCTGGCGCTGGCTTCGATTGTTTTCTTGCTGCTCGTGCTGTCGGAAAAAGCGGAAAGGTAATTGGCGTTGATATGACGCACGAAATGCTGAGCAAAGCACGCGAAAACGCGCAAAAGAACGGATTCACGAACGTTGAGTTCCGGCTGGGAGAAATCGAAGCGCTGCCCGTGGCAGACAACAGCGTCGATGTGATCATTTCCAATTGCGTAATCAATCTTTCCCCCGAGAAGCAACGGGTCTTCAACGAAGCGTTTCGTGTGCTGAAACCCAGTGGACGGCTTGCTATCGCCGACATGGTAGCAACAGCGGCACTTCCCGATGACATCAAAGCTGACTGGGCTGCTTACACCGGATGCATGGCTGGCGCTTCGCAGATTGGCGCCTTGGAGTGCATGCTACAGAAGGCGGGGTTCAAAGAAATTAAGATCGGGTCAAAAGATTCCTCGCGGTCCTTCATTCGAGAATGGCTGCCGGGTAAGCGGATCGAAGACTATTTGGTTTCGGCGACGATCGAAGCAGTGAAGCCATAGCGAGGGGACGACCTCGGCTCGCACTGGTGAGAGATGACGATCTCGATTTACGTCGACAATTGTGCTATCAGTTCGTTGATGATTCGGAGAATGACGGTTTCTGTCGCAATCGTAGTCGCGCTGTTCACCGCGACGGTCCGATTGCCGGCCGCTTCGTGTATCATCAACAACACTGCGAGCGAGAAACCGTGTGTGCCTCGTTGCTGCGCGAATAAGGCATGCTGCACCACATCGCACCAACGCACTGGACCAGCCGCTCAGCCGCTAGCGAAAGCGGCGGCCGACCAGCAAAACATCACTACAATTTCTGCCAGCATTCCAATTCCGCTGGCCATTCAGGCAACGGCCAACTCTTCCGTCCATTCTAGCGTTGAGGCCGCGTTGACTTCCGTGCCGCGACTCGCGCTTCTTTGCACGTTTCTCATCTGATCCAGGAACACTGACGCCCGGGGTGTGCCCATTCGTCGGCATGCCTGGTCTTCAACCGCATTCTTG
>JBARAJ010000069.1:0-3787 GCA_049791915.1 Candidatus Udaeobacter sp. | reverse complement strand
GGTGTCGGTACACCCCCTGGAGCCTGAATTAGAACCGGCATCGGCCCGCCAGTCTTAAAGAAGCCAACCGTTGCATCCGTCGGGTTTGGCGACTGGTCCGCATCAAACCTGAAGTTATACAGCGTTCCCCAGCGAATCGCGTTGGCGTTCTGATTGGTCGCAAAGGTTTCCGTGCTCCATGTGATGGAGCTGGAGCCCTGGGTAACATTCCATGGCGTGCTGCTGTAGCCCAGGTTGTTAAAGGTGCCGTCGTTTGCCCAAGCAGGTTCCTGAGGCGGGGCGTGAAAACCGATGTTACTGACGTTCACTCCAGGCCCCAGGGGCACACTGAAGGATTGTATCGCGCGATCGAGATTTTCGTCATAGATCGCGAATTCATAGTGCCAGACGCCGGTAGACGGATTCGTGACGTTGTAGCCAACAAAGAAAATACCATCGTTTCCCGGATCGGGTTCGAACTGGTTCACAGTGGCGCCGGTACCTGCCCAGGCCTGGATGGCGGGTTGCATTCGCACTGTGTTAGCGAGAGGCGTGAACGTAAAGCTGGTGGTGCCGCTTACCGAGAAGTTACGGTAGGAGACATTGTTAAACATGTTGCATTGGTCAGGATGACTCTGGCACCAGGTGTATTCATGTGGACTAATGTATGCGGCTTCTCCAAAATAGGTTGCGCCCGGGTTCTGCGTCGTGTTCAAGTCGCTGGCCTCAACCCTGATCCGGTGAGACACGCCGTCATGGCTGTGGCCGCTGTGGTTGTTGGCGGTCGATGGGAAGGAGCCCGTAAAGGGATTGACCCAGGCGCGTGAGCCGATGCTATTCTGATCGCCATTCAGGCTTGACACGTACGGGTCGGAGCAGCCCGGGCATAGATGCGTGCCTGTTTGACAACCACTCGTGTTACATGTGCCACAAACTGTATCTTCCAATGCCTCAAAGGTATGTTTCATCCACGATTGGCCAACTTGTTCGAAGCGTTCGGTGTTATCCGTACCGCCGCTCATCCGATAAAGATTTTGCGGGACGAGAGGATGATCGGTTTGAGGCAACGCAAACCAATCGACCGGCTGATCGCCGTTGTTACAAGAGTCGGTACCTATCGCCAAACCAACCTGTGTCCCGGCGCTTCCCATTTGTGCCACATTCTGGATATTTCCAACGATAACATCTGGGCCGGGCACAAGGTTCGGGGTTCCGGGACCGACTGCACGTTGCACCGATGGCATCACCAGCGACTGAGGCTGACCATTAGCAACCTGCATGATCTCGGTCGGTTGCATCACCGCGCCGACAGAGAGTGTTCCAGCTTCCGAGCCTGCGTCCGATGGTTTGCCCATCGCATTGGCAAACTCCTTTGAAATGAGCAGCCTGCCTCCAGTGATAGAAAGAGACTTCGCCGCAGGATCGTAATCGTATTGGTGCCCTTCGACGTTGAAAAAGGTGAAGCCAGTTTTGGCGTCGCGCACTGCAAGATCGAAAGATTGATCGGAGGAAAGTTTTTCAACGACAAGTTGCTTGATAGACACCGCCAGCGGCACTGGCAGGCTGTAGCCGGGGGCGTTGACCCCGGCCGCCGGGACCAGCGCGATCGAGCCCGGCGCGGAGCCGCGCAACTGGTCGTTAAAAATCAGAACAGAGAAGAAAGAGTTGGCCGCGGCAACGAAACGCAGCTGTAGAGGCAGCCGTGCCGGCTGCAAATCCGATGAGTTCGCACGCCCCGCCTCTGCCTGTATGGACGATCTGATTCCGTTCAACCGGTTGAGATCGAGTTGCATCGTGACGCTGCCGCTTTGGACAATCATTTTTTGAAGCGTGCCGGTCCCGGCCTGGTCAAGACCAGGGCGAGCAGGCTGGCTTTCTGGAGTGGTTTGTTCGAATTGGGCCTTGGCCGCCGTAGCCGTGGCGGAGCCGGCCGCGTAATTTCCTGAACTATTCCCAAGAAACAGAAGAAACAGCACGACAAAACCGTTAAGCGTTACCTTTGACATTGTAATTGACCCCCCCTGATTGAAGTGAACCTCGCTGAAGTGAGCCTCGTTTTTCTCACATTCTCACGGCAGAAGCCAAGAAGATTCTGAAAAAATCTTCGCGACACGGGAAGAACAAGCTGATGCGCTGTACTGCTACGCGAAAGATTCTCTGTGGAGCACACGCCCCCTCGCGTGCCCTTTCCAAATACTTGCGCAACTCGGATTAGAAGTCCCGGCTCAACGATCTCGCCTTAGAAGCGACCGCGCGGTAGTCCGGTCATTAGTCACTTCTCGCTGATCCTCCCAAGCTTCACGGACGCGGCGGCGGAGTGGGTCGAGGTCTGGGTGGCGGGCTGGACCTTGGTGTCGGAGTAGGCCGCGGAGTTGCAGTCGTGGTAGGAGTAGCCGTAGCCGTAGCTGTTGCTGTTGGCGTCGCGGTTACCGTAGCCGTAGCCGTGGCTGTAGACGTAGGCGTAGCAGTAGCTGTAGCTGTAGCGGTCGCTGTAGCTGTAGCCGTTGGCGTAGGCGTAGGCGTGTGAGTAGCCGTCGGAGTGGCTGTAGGCGTTGCTGTCGCAGTAGGCGTGAACGTTGCTGTTGCAGTGGCCGTGGCTGTAGCTGTTGGAGTAGGTGTGGGCGTGTGAGTAGCTGTAGGCGTAGCCGTTGGTGTTGGACTTGGGCAGGGAGGCGGGACATAGATATAGCTTTGTCCGCCAGTCGCCGCACCTCCGGAGCCGTTACAGAAGTACTGAGTAAGAAACGTGTCTCTTTGCACTCCAGCTGTGGCCGATGTGTTGCCACTAGCCACCGCGCCATAGATGACGTCAAAGCGGCTCTGCCCCTCATATAACCTGAGCTCGTAGTTAGCCGTCGTGGTCGGAGCAGCGAAGTAAACAGTGCGCCATTCGATATTGAAGATCCGGTTGGGCGCAGTGCCAGACACCGACGTGAAGATACCGCAGGTTCCACCAGGGAAAGCCGCGCAACCAGTGTGTGCGTCGGTGCGGAGGTCGTCCCAAGACGGGAAGATCAGATCCGTGCGGCTTGTGTCAGGCAGGCAGGTGTTCGTGAAGATCGAGAGAGGGCTCATGAACTGAAACGTGCCATTGGAGTCCACATTCGCAGCAGTAAAGGTCTGGTCGTATAACGTATAAGAGAACGGCAGTGAGATGGGCGTTGTGCCATCGTCCGCGTGATTGCCGGTGTCAGTCGTGCCAGGCACGATACTGCCGCCTACCTGATTTATCACGTACTCGCCGATGCAAGGTGTCGCCGTTGCGGTTGGTGTAGGTGTAAAGGTAGCAGTTGGGGTGGGCGTAGATGTTGACGTTGCGCTAGGTGTAGGCGTCGGAGATGCAGTTGGCGTCGGTGTTGGTGTCGGGCTGGCTGTAGGCGTTGGGCTTGGCGTGCCGCCGCCCATTGGCGCCTGGATTGCAACAGTCATAGGCGAACCTGTCTTGAAGTAGCCGACCATAGCAAGGGCGTTCTGCGGCGGTTGGTCGGCATCGAAGCGGAAGTTGTACAGGGTGCCGAAGCGAATTGCGTTGGCGTTTTGATTCTGAGCGAAAGTTTCCGTGTTCCATGTGATGGAGCTTGAGTCCTGGGTAACATTCCATGGCGTGCTGCTGTAGCCCAGGTTGTTAAACGTGCCGTCGTTTGCCCAACCAGGCTCCTGAGGCGGGGCGTGAAAACCGATGTTAGAGATGTTTATTCCTGGCCCAATCGGTACGCTAAAGGATTGGATAGACCGATCGAGGTTCTGGTTGTACAGCGCGTACTCATAGTGCCAGACGCCGGTTGAAGGATTGGTCACTTTGTAACCC
>JBARAJ010000068.1:0-6241 GCA_049791915.1 Candidatus Udaeobacter sp. | reverse complement strand
GCAACAACCAGAACGACGGCGACGGCATAGTTTTCTACGACCACATGGCTGACCGGTGGGTGGTCAGCGACTTCGCTTTCGGCGCGTTTCCTGGCGCTGGCCCTTTCATGCAGTGCATTGGGGTCAGTAGAACGAGCGATCCGGTTGCAGGCGGCTGGTGGTTGTACGCGATACAGGTTGATCCCGCGAACCCGACGTACCTCGGTGATTATCCCAAGTTCGGTATGTGGCCGGACGCCTACTACCTCTCGATGAACGAGTTTTCGAATACCACGACGTTCAACGGTGTTCGCGTCTATGCGCTTGATCGTAACAGCATGGTCAATGGCGGCTCGGCAAACGCGATCGGGTTCTCGATTTTGCCTGCCGACCTCGGCGATCAATACAGTTTCGTTGCTGCCAGCTTCCGGACGGGCGATCCGCCTCCGGCAGGCCAACCGGAGTGGTTCATGAATGTCAATAGCTCCTCGACTGCAGGAACGGTTGAGAACCAGGTTTTCGTTCGACGTTTTCACGTTGATTTTGCGACACCTGGCAATTCCACCTTTGGCGTTGGCGCTGGGCATACGCCGGATGGCATCATCACAGTCAACGGCTTCAAGGACGCGTTTAGCGCCACCACGTCAGACCTCTGTCCGAACGGCACAGTTACGACCAATCAGTGGCTGGACACACTGGGTGATAAGATCATGTATCCTCTGATCTACCAGAACATCGGCGGTACCGAATCCATTTACGCCGATCAAACGATCCTGCTCGCTACCGATGGTACCCTGACTGGGCCGACTGCTGTCCGCTGGTATCAGTTCAACATGACTGGTAACACAGTTCCCTCGACGCCGGCACAGCAGCAAGACTGGAATAACGGAGCCGACGGGTTGTTTCGCTGGATGCCCAGCATCAACGTGGACTGGCAGGGCAACGTCGCAATCGGTTATTCCACCTCCAGCACCACCCTCAACCCCGAGATCCGTTATGCCGGTCGGTTGGCCGGGGATCCGCCCAATGACATGAGCCAGGGCGAAGCGACGCTCATCACGGCTGGCGGACATCAAACCAGCACCGCTCGTCGCTGGGGCGACTATAGCACGATGTTCGTCGATCCGACTGACAGTTGTACGTTCTGGCATGTGAACGAATATTATACTGCCAACGGTAGCGCCACTTGGGCCACCCGCATTGGGTCGTTCAAATTCCCGTCTTGCACGAGTAACCCGATACCAACGCCGACGCCATTACCTAGCGTTACACCAAGCCCGACACCAACTGCGACAGCAACAGCTACTCCAACAGCAACAGCAACAGCAACTGCAACTGCAACACCAACAGCAACTGCAACACCATTCCCAACTCCGCCAAGTTCTGCCGGTCCGGTAACAATCACGGCGACAGCTGGACTCACTGGTCCCACAGACTACTCGACCGTCGCGCTGGCGTTTGCTGCCATCAACGCTGGCATTCACCAGGGCAATATTATTGTCTGGATTCTTGGCGACACCACCGAGGCCGCGGCGGGAGCGACCCTGAACGCGAGCGGCAGCGGCTCGGCCTCCTACACATCAGTCGCGATGCTGCCGAGTGGCGCGCGAACTGTCACGGGCGCGATTACTGCCGGTAGCCCGCTGATCAACTTGAACGGCGCGAAGAATGTAAGCATCAATGGCGAAAATACAGGCGGCAACTCGCTCACGCTTTCAAACACGACCGCCTCGATAACTGCCGGCACAAGCACGATCCGCCTCATCAACGGCGCACAAAACAATGTAATCACAAACTGCACGGTGCTTGGGTCGTCAACGTCGTCAACCACCACGCAAGGCGGCAACATCCTGATCAGCACCTCCACCGGTGGTGCAAACAGCGGCAACTTCATTTCCAATAACAACATCGGCCCGTCGACGGGAGGCCTGCCGACCAAGGGCGTACTGTCACTTGGATCGGCCAGTCCAAACAACAACACCAACAACGTCATCGATAGCAACAATATCTTTGACTTCTTCCAAGCGGCTGTGACCACCGCGGCCGGTGTGAGTATCAGCACCAACACCGCTAACATTACCATCTCCAACAACAGAATCTATCAGACTGCGCCGCGTGTGTTCACAGTGGGCGCCACTTACTCGGGCATTTTTGTTTCAGCGGCTACTGCCGTGGCCAACATAACTGGAAACGTTATCGGCTTCGGCGCCGCCAACGGGACAGGAATAACGACGATTAGCGGCTCAAACAATCAGGTGAAGGGAATCAACGCACCGAGCACCAGCACTGCAATCCCGACCGGCATCCAAGGGAACACGATCTCTGGAATCACCCAGACATCCAGCGCAACCGGATCCAGCGGCACTTCGCCTTTTATCGGGATATCGGTTGGCTCTACGGCCGGCTCTTTCCATATCGGCGACCTTACAGGCAACACGATCGGTAGCCTGGACGGATCATCGGGTATCGTTGTCAATGCGACATCAATTACTGCCAACACCATAGGCTTCGAAGGCATATTCGATTTCAGCTTCCAGAACCTGGATGTCATTTCGAACAACAACATAGGGACGATCACGATCAACAACGGCGGGTCCGGAACGACTGCCGGTTTCCGAGGAATTCTTTTGAGCGGGACCGCGGGCCAGAACGTTACTGTTAACGACAACACCATCGGTGGCACCGCAGCCAACTCCATTACTGACAACGTTGTCGGCAGCTATGGCATGTACGGCATCCAAATCGGCACTGCCAACATGACTGCGACCGGCAACCTCGTCCGCAACATCACGGGGAATTCCAACGTCGCCGCCACGGTCGTAGGCAGTGGAATTCTTACCTCGGCCAGCACGGGCGTGAATGCCATATCGCAGAATACGATTTATTCGCTGAGCAACAACTCCGGAGCGGCCAGCAACTCGATTTACGCACTTTACTGCTCCTTCGCCACCGGGCCGGCAAACATTGTCGAGCGCAACTTCGTGCACTCCCTCTCGATTACTTCGTCCGATTTCACATCCCAATTGGCGGGCATTCTTCCCGTGGCGGGAAGCGGTACCTACAAAAACAATATGGTGCGCCTGGGTCTGGATGCCAATGGCAACTCGATTACGGCCGGATATACGATTTACGGAATATTTGAGATTGCAGGAACGAACAACATCTATTTCAACAGCGTGTATATCGGCGGGAGCGGTGTGGCTTCGAGCACGACCAACACATTTGCTTTAGTCAGCAACGTGGCCACTGGGACGCGCTTTTACGAGGACAACATTTTGTGGAACGCGCGCAGCAACGCCTCGGGCACGGGGACGAATTACGCTATTTCGCTGGCCGCGCTGAGTGGAGCCATCAGCAATTACAACGACCTGTTTGCCAATGGCGTTGGCGGCTGTGTGGCGGCAGGCGCGCCTGGATGCGCCTTGGCGGATTGGCAGACCGTCAGTGGGCAGGATACCAACAGCATCTCTGTTGACTCGCAATACATCAATCCCAACGGGAATGCCCTGACAGTTGACCTGCACATCTTCCCAACCAGTCCGTGCGTCGGCGTTGGCTTAACAATCGCCGGCATCACCAACGATTTTGACAACGATCCGCGCCTGAATCCCCCGGCGATCGGAGCCGATCAACCAGCAGGCAGCAGTCCAACACCTACGCCTACTGCCACCGCGACCGCGACAGCCACGGCAACCGCGACCTTTACGCCCACACCAACGGCGACAGCCACCTTCACGCCGACGGCGACTGCCACGTTCACGCCTACGGCGACTGCCACGTTCACGCCTACGGCCACAGCTACATTCACTCCAACGCCGGAACCAACGGCGACATTTACTCCCACGGCAACAGCTACAGCAACGGCTACGGCCACAGCCACAGCAACATTCACTCCAACGCCGGCACCAACGGCGACGTTTACTCCCACGGCTACAGCTACAGCTACGGCCACGGCTACGGCCACAGCCACAGCTACATTCACTCCAACGCCGGCACCAACGGCGACCTTTACCCCAACGCCGACCGCTACAGCAACAGCAACAGCAACAGCAACAGCGACGGCAACACCTACAGCCACGGCTACGGCGACAGTGACGCCGCCTCCCACACCTACGCCGACAGTAGCGCCGCCTCTTGCGCCAACGGCATTAAACGACACCAACCAGACTGCCGGCAGCTTGAATGCGAACTGGACCAGCGTACGCGGTGCGACCAGTTACCGGTTGGACGTCTCTGCGAGCAATACCTTTAGCACTTTCGTGCCGGGGTACCACGATCTGAATGTCGGCAACGTCACTAGTCAAAATGTTACCGGCCTGTCAGCGAACACGTTCTATTACTACCGGGTGCGCGCTGTCAACATCGGTGGCACCAGCCCCAATTCCAACGTCATCAAGGCAAAGACCAAACCCCACTGAGACAACTCCACCGGCGCTACGTTGACGTGACGCAGACAATCGTGTCTGCGATCAACGCGCAATGCGACATGTAGGGCAACCGCTTCGGTTGCCGAACCAATACGGACAGGCGATGCGCCTGCCCTACAATTCACGCGTAATCAGTGACGCAGACAAATCCGGCGCATCACTTTTGCGTTTCGCGTTTTTTGGGTATGTCACCGACGAACAGAACTTCCGCGGGAATGAGCGCTTTTCCAAGTTGGGCGGCGAACGCGTTTTCTAAATTGTGAGCGTTTCGAACGGCGTTATGCTGCGCGCGACGATGGCTTCTTTGCAAGCAGACGCCGGCGAAAGTGCGCGCAGTCGAATCGCGTGGCGGCTTCTGCCGTTTCTGTTTCTGCTTTACGTCGCGAATTACCTCGATCGCACAAACATCGCGTATGCGACGCTTGGAATGAAAGGCGACCTGGGTCTTAGCGATTCAGTGTTTGGCACGGCCAGCGGAATTTTTTTTATTGGATATTTTGCGCTGCAAATTCCCGGGGCGCTGCTGGTGGAACGCTGGAGCGCAAGACTTCTCCTCGCGACAACGCTGATAATCTGGGGCGCACTCACAACACTCACTGGTTTTGTCCGCACGCCGCTGGAGCTTTACGGCGCGCGTTTCCTGCTCGGCGCAGCCGAGGCAGGCTTTTTCCCCGGCGTAATTGTTTATCTTTCGCACTGGTTCGTTTATCAGGATCGGGCCAAGGCGGTGGCGCGGTTTATGTCGGCTATTCCCATTGCTTACATTCTCGGCGGGCCTCTTGCGGGCATGATCCTGCGTGTTCATTGGCTTGGCACTGCCGGATGGCGATGGCTCTTCCTGCTGGAAGGCCTGCCCGCGATCTCACTTGGAATCGCGACACTGTTCGTGCTGCCGGATCGGCCTAACGAAGTGCGATGGTTGCAGCCTAACGAGCGCGATTGGTTAAGTGCTCGTCTTGCTGAAGAGCGGCACGCCAAAGCACAGCACGTTACGATTTGGCAAGCGCTTCGGCATCCGGCAGTGTTGATGCTCACTGCCGGGTTGTTCTTCTGTTATACCGGCGGCTATGCCTTTTGGTTTTGGATGCCGACCATGCTTCAGCGGCTCACCGGCTGGACTGATGTTCAGCGCATTGGCTGGATCGGCGCGATTCCGTTTGTTGCGGGTCTCATCGGAATGCTGCTGCTTGGCTGGAACTCCGATCGCACGCGCGAGCGCCGCTGGCATTTTGCCGTCCCACAATTAACCGCTGCGCTAGCGTTAGGCGCGTGGCTCCTTGCTCCGCATTCGATCGCACTGCTAATCGTGGTGTTCACGCTGATCGGCTTCGGAACGGTGGCATATCTGCCATCGTTTTGGGCGCTCCCGTCTTCATTTCTCACCAGCTCGGCGGCTGCGGCGGCGATCGGCTTCATCAATTGCACGGCCAGCATTGGCGGATTCGTTGGTCCCAAGATCATTGGCGATCTGAGCCAGCGCACCGGCTCATTCCGCGGAGGATTTATTTTTATGGTCGCGTGCTGGATAATCGCATCACTGCTGGTGCTGCTATGCCCGCGCGAGCAGAAGGCGTAAATCGTAATTTACACTTCCAGGCGCTAAGAGGAAGTCCGCGATCTACCCGATCTGCTGCAGAACAAGTCAGCGCTTGAGGGCGACGTCGAACGGCGCGCCAGTCTTCGCGCGGACGTCGTCCACCGTGACACCGGGATGCAATTCAATGAGAACGAGGCCGCCACCTTGTTTCACCTCGAACACGCATAGATCGGTGATGATGAGGTTAACGACTCCCAAACCAGTGATGGGCAGCGTGCATTGTTTCAAAATTTTTGGG
>JBARAJ010000067.1:0-7786 GCA_049791915.1 Candidatus Udaeobacter sp. | reverse complement strand
TTTTTGCCAGTCGGCGAGGCGAAGAAATGGAGGACACTCTGCGCAACCACGGGACCGACCTCGGTTACGATACCGTCCTTGCCGGCCTTGCTCTTCGAGGGTTTCGCAAATCCCGATTTGATTAATTGATCGGCGATTTCTTTGGCTGATTTCTTGTCACCGCGCTTTTCGTGATAATCCACAACGTCACGGAGCAACTGCGAAGTAGCGATGTTTTCGATCGTGTCATGGAAGCGGGCGAGCTGTGTGGCTGTCGTCTTTCCGACATCAGGAATCACCAACGCAAAGAGCCAGCGCGATAGCGGGAAGGTTCGCGCGCGCTCGATCGCGTTGATCGCCTTAGTCGCGTTTTTCTCGCCGAAAACGCGCGGGGCTTCCTCTGTGCCGAGATTCAGTTTCGCGAGTTGCTCGACCTTTAAGTCGAAAAGATCCAGCGGTTCGTGCACTAGGCTGCGCTCAACAAGTTTGTCCGCGACAATTCCGCCGATGCTTTCGATATCGAGCGCGCCGCGCGCGGCGAAGAATTCCACGCGTCGCGTCGTCTGTGCCGGGCAATACAGATTTTCGCAACGCCACGCGACAAATTCAGGGTCGCGCCGGATCGGACTGCCGCATACAGGACACTTTACGTGAATGTGTTTTGCGAAATCGAACGGCTTCGTGTCTCGTGGCCGCTTCGATTTCACAACTTCAACGACGGCGGGAATGACTTCGCCGGCCTTTTCGATCACGACGGTGTCGCCGATGCGAATGTCTTTGCGTTTGATTTCGTCCTCGTTGTGCAAAGTGGCACGGGCGACGGTGCTCCCGCTCACCAGCAGAGGCTGCAGCACCGCTACAGGCGTGAGGATACCGGTGCGTCCGACCTGAATGATGATGTCTTGCAAGCGAGTTTCGACACGTTCGGCCGCGTATTTGTAAGCGATCGCCCACCGCGGCGATTTCGCGGTAAACCCGAGCTGCTCCCGCTGCGCCAACGCGTCCACTTTGATTACTGCGCCGTCGGTTTGGTAAGGAAAATTGCGTCTGATGTCATCGAGATTGCGGATTTCTTTTAGAATCTGGTCAATCGAATCGGCGAGCCGCCAATGTTCGTGGGTTGGCAGACCGAGTTTCTTGAACAGCCGAAAAATCTTCGAGTGAAGATCGATGTCCGCGCCTTCAACTGCACCGGTACCGTAAAAAACGATTCCGAGTGGGCGTAACGCGACCGCTTTCGGATCAAGATGCTTTAGAGAACCGGCTGCAGCATTGCGCGGATTCGCAAAGAGCGGAAGACCCGAGGCTTTGCGTTCCCGGTTCAATTTCTCGAAGCCCGCCTTGTCGAGATAAGCTTCACCGCGGACTTCGAAAGTGTCTGGCGCATCCCCGCGCAACTGATGAGGCACTGAGCGAATTGTTTTGACGTTTTGAGTGATGTCATCGCCGACAAGACCGTCGCCACGCGTCGCAGCATACTTCAGCCGGCCTTTTTCGTACATCACCGACACCGCAACGCCATCCACTTTGGGTTCAATGACGACGGGGATTTTTTCGTCCGGCAACAGGCGTGTGATTCGTTTGTAAAAATTCGCGACTTCTTCTTCAGAATAGGTGTTGTCGAGGCTGAGCATCGGCGCGCGATGCTGGATTTGCTCAAACGCTTGGAGCGGTTTCCCGCCGACGCGTTGAGTTGGCGAATCGGGCGTGAGGAGATCAGGAAACTGCGTTTCGAGATTGACAAGCTCCTTGTAGAGCCGGTCGTATTCGCGGTCGCTGATGATGGGCGCGGCGTCCTGGTAATACAGCCGGTCGTGCTTGCGGATTTCCTCTCGCCATTGCGCGATGCTTTTCTCGGCTTCGGTTCGGTCCATCGATGCTGAGCACGATACGACCGTGTGAAAGCTCGGCAATTCGCGCCCCAGTTGTAGGGCAAGCGCTTCGCTTGCCTAGGCGATTAATGCTAACTGAGAGAAAAACTCGCTCGCGGCAGGCGGAGCGCCTGCCCTACAATAGGAATCGTGAAACACTGTGAGCGCATCCTCGGGGTGGAAGGCGGCGGCACGAAAACCGCCTGGGTGCTTGTCGAAACCGTAGTCCCGACAGGTCGGGATGATCCCGGTTGGGAATTTCGCATTCTGGAGCAAGGAAAACTGCAGGCCTCAAATTTTCGCCTCACCGCGCCCGAGCGTTTGCGCTCAATCCTTGGCGAACTGCCGACGCAAATCGATTGCGCTGGGGTTTTCCTTGCCGGTTGCGCAACAGCCGAAGACCGTGTCGCGCTCAGGCAAATCTGCCTCGAGATCTGGCCGAAAGCGAAAATCGTGACGGGCAGCGACCGTGATTCGGGGCTTGCAGCGGCGCTCGATTGTGGCGATGGCATCGTCGTCAACGCCGGAAGTGGATCATCGGTAACCGGCCGCCGCGGCGACAGGATCGAGCGAGCCGGCGGATGGGGTCACATTTTGGGCGACGCCGGCGGCGGTTATTCTCTTTCCATGCAGGCGCTCCGCCTGATTTTGCGCGAACACGATTTGCATCGCGCCGAAATGGATTTCACCACGAAGATCCTACATGCGCTTTCGTTGAACAATTTTGATGAACTTGTTCGCTGGGTCCAAACGGCGGACAAAATGGAGATCGCCATGCTCGCTCCGGTCGTGTTTGAGGCAGGCGCCGCCGGCGACGCGCGGATGATGGAGATTATAGAAGAAGGGGCACGCGTTCTGTGCGAATACACCGAGGCGGTCGCGGCCCGGCTTCACCTGCTCGCACCAAAGGTCCTTCTCATGGGTGGTCTTTTTTACCGCGACTCGATCTACACGCACGCGTTTCGACGGCGGCTGAAGAAAAATCTTCCCGATGCTCGCGTCACTACTGCCGACCGCGCGCCTGAACTGGGCGCTGCATGGCTTGCAGCAGAAGCGCACGATCACGCGACGTTTCATCCGCAGCCGTCACAACGTGAGATAGATGGTTTGGCTGCCGCGTTAACGGAGCAGCGCAATCCACGCTCGCAAGATCTGGAAAAAATGACCGCGCACGAGCTGGTCGAATTGTTTGTTAAGGAGGAAAAGTTTGTCCAAGACGCTTTGCGGGCTTCCACCGCGGATCTTGCCCGCGCAATTGAAACTGTGACGGAATCACTGCGAAACGGTGGCCGCTTATTTTACGTCGGCGCGGGAAGCAGCGGGCGCATCGGCGTTCTGGACGCGAGCGAAATCTCCCCCACCTTTGGCGCGCCATCTCATCTTGTACAGGGAGTGATCGCCGGCGGGGCTATGGCGTTGCATCGGAGTGTGGAAGGCGCGGAAGATGAAGAGTGCGCCGGCGCATTCGCTTTGGACGAGCGAGGTGTAAAGGCTGCCGATGTGGTGATTGGACTCACAGCCAGCGGCCAAACACCTTTTGTGCGCGGCGCGCTCGCCCGAGCGAAGTCGTTAGGCGCAAAAAACATTTTGCTTACCTGCAATCCGCACATGTCTCCTGTAGCGGCAGGCGCGTCGCCTGCAACGGGAGAAATTGCAGCCGGCACGGCTGCCTCTACATTTTTCGATCTGCTAATCACGCTTCCTGTCGGACCGGAAATTCTGGCCGGGTCCACGAGATTGAAGGCCGGCACTGCAACGAAGATAGCGCTCAACATCATCAGCACCGGCGCGATGATCGGATTGGGGAAAGTGCGCGGCAATCTCATGATCGATCTGCGCACCACGAGCACGAAATTGCGCGACCGTGCCGTGCGGATCGTCGCCGAGGTGACTCAACGCGACTACGAATCTGCTCGCGGCTTGCTCGAGGCTAGCGAGTGGAATTTGCGCGCAGCGCTGGAGAAAATGTAAAAATTTCGATTCCGCATAAGCGCAACGGAAGGGGTTCGTGCGATAGGTATGTTTAACCGAAAGGAACAATCCTATGCTCTGGACAATATTCGTTATTCTGCTGGTGCTATGGCTGCTTGGATTAGTCAGCTCGTACACGCTGGGCGGGTTCATTCACATCCTGCTCGTCATCGCGGTTGTGGTGCTGATTATCCAACTGCTTTCAGGACGCCGCGCATTATAACGTCGAAGCGATGAAGCCTGCCGGAATTATCGGCATCGTTCTTATCGTTATCGGCATCATCGCGCTGGCGTATGGCGGAATCACGTACACCAAGCGCGAAAAGGTGTTGGATCTTGGCCCAATTCAGGCGACAGCTGAAAAGCAAAAGACCATTCCGTTCCCCCCGGTATTGGGCGGGATTTGTTTGGTCGGCGGAATCGTGCTGGTGATCGTCGGCAGCCGGAAAACTTCGTAAGCTGGCGCGGCCTTGGTGCTGTAGTGTGCGCTGTCCTCAGCGCATCTCTTTCGAATACGGCCAGAGCTGAACTACTCGTTTATCCGTTGAGGACAGCGAACGCTACAGTCTTTAGCCGCCGGCTTTCAACACCGCGAAAGTTTTGCTGCCTTTACGGTCAAGATAAAGAAGCACGCCGCGCTTCGGATCCGCCTTGTTCAGTGCATCGCGGAATGATTGCACATTCGTCACAGGCTTCCCGTCCACCTCGGTAATCACATCTTCGCGTTCAATCCCCTGAGCGCCGGCGGCGCTGTTATCTTCCACATCAGTTACGATTACCCCCTGCTGCGATGATAGATGGAGGCGCTCCGCGACATCTTTCGTCAGTTCCTGCACCTGCAACCCAAATTTGCCGACATCCTGCGGTTTGGGTTCGCTCGGTGGGACCGGCTGATTTGACGCGCGGGTAATCTCATCGGGCAATTCGCCAGTCTTCACAGGCACTTTTATCGCCTGGCCTTTGCGCCAAACAGTCAGCTCGACGTTCTGACCGACTTTCTTTTTCAAAATTTCATGCTGCAACTGTGAATCGGACGTGATTGCACTCCCATCGACATGCGTGATCACATCGAATGGACGCAGGTTGCTCTTCGAGGCCGGAGCGTCCGCTTCGATGGTGCGAACCACCACGCCTTTGTCCGTACCTTTAAACAACTCGCGGATCGAGGGATCATCGCCAAGCGTTTCGATCCGAATGCCCAGCCAGGGTCGCACGATTTTGTGTCCAGCCATGAGTTCGCCGCCGATGTCCTTGGCCATGTTGATGGGAATCGCAAAGCCCAGCCCGCGGTTCATTCCATTGATCAGCGTGTTCATGCCGATCACTTTCCCGTCGATATCGCACAGCGGTCCGCCGCTGTTCCCCGGATTAATCGACGCATCGGTCTGCAAGTAGTCTGAGATGGAGTAGCCGCCTGACTGCAGCAATTTGCTTCGGCCTTTGCCACTGATCACTCCGTAAGTAAATGTGTAATCGAGCTTGAACGGCGCGCCGATCGCGAACGCAAATTGCCCCACGCGCACCGCATCGCTGTCGCCGAGCTGGACGACCGGCAAATCTTTTCCGTCAACTTTGATGACCGCGATGTCCGTCCTCTCGTCAGCGCCTACCACTCGCGCCGTAAACTCGCGGCCATCTTGCAATCTCACGTCGATTTTGTCCGCGTCCTCGATCACGTGCACGTTCGTGAGGATGTAGCCATCGGGGCGGACAATGAAGCCGGAGCCTTCACTTTGAACCGGTCGCGGCGTGCCGGGATTCCGGCGCGGCCGGTTTTCATCCGGCGGCCCTTGAAAAAACAGATCGTCGAGTGGCGAGCTCTCGCTGATTTCACTTTTCTTGGACGTCTCAATGATGACAACGCCCGGCGAAACGGTTTCGAACACTTTTTCGAAAGCGTTGTTTAATTGATGAACGACGTCTTTGCCTGCTTCAGCCGCAACTGGATTCAGTGGACCGGCATCATTGGACACGACCTCCGGTTGCGCCGCAAACGAAGTACTGAACGCAAGACAAAGTGCGAAAATGGACAAACGCATAGGTTGGAATTTTGACAGTGGCCAACATGCAACGTTCAACCGGCCGCGTCCAATCGCGGTTCGCCGCAGCAAAACGGTCATCTGGCCGCCTGATTCAAAGACGGACTCGCAGTTCCGTGGTAGCCGTGCCAGATTCCTTGACGAGAATCGTATGGTTGGCGGCCCAGCCATCAATATGCGCATCTTTCACAGGCGATTTGTCCTACGAGCGGGCGTTGCAGCCCTGATTTTGATTGCTTTGTGGATAATCGTCATCGGGCCGGAGCCTCCTGCGCGCATCACCATTTCCCCGGACGAACTGGTGCGGGCCGTTACGATTCAGCGCGATGCGCTCGTCGATTTATGTCTGATGGAACGCGTCGATCCAAACGGACGCGACGGGCAAGGCCGCACGCCATTGTTGATCGCGACGTCGCAACAGGATTGGAAAACGGCGCGTCGGCTCCTCGATGCCGGAGCGACTGTTGATCTCGCCGACAAGAATGGATTTACGCCAGTAATGGCGGCAGCGATGCACGGAGATCCGGAAATGTTCGGCTTACTCCTGGCACGCTCAACCAATCTTCAGCCGGAAAAACCGTCTTCAGACGGACAAGATCTTCTGAGCTTTGCGCTCGATGGCGGGCATCCGGAGATCATTAAAACCGTGGAGCAGCGTTTGCCGACGGTGCCGGAGTGGACGACTAGCACGCGGCGCGCTTTGTCCAGAGCGATACAAACAGGCAAGAACGATGAAATCCGGTTATTGCTGAGCAAGCAATCGGCGCCGCCGACACCCGAAGGTAAGAACGTGCCGTTTCTTGCGTATGCGATCGCGAGCAGCAACGTGTCTTTATTCAGCACGCTGTTGAATTGCGGAGCAGATCCCAACACGGTGCTGCCCGCCCGTTGCGATAAAGATTTCCTGGCGCTGCTCCCAAAAGGATTGCGCAGCTACGTCGAAGATGATCACAACGTCACGGTGCTGATGCTCGCCTCGGGTCTGGGCCAGGTCGATTATTTGCGGCCTTTGATCGACGGCGGAGCAAACCGGGCGCGCCTAACGACCCGGAACAAAATGTCGGCATTGGATGTCGCCGCGGAGACCGGGCACTGGCGTTCCGCACAAATTCTTCTCGGCGGCGGACCGGCGCCGGAAAAGTTGCGGGTCGAGATTTCTCTGGGGATGCAAAGCGTCGCTCTCTTCAGGGACGGCAAACCGATATATCACTCGCGATGCTCGACCGGTCGGTCGGGTTACTCGACCAAGCGGGGCGAGTTTGTGATCACCAACAAGGAACGCAACCATCGTTCCACGATTTACCACGTCGAGATGCCGTATTTCATGCGCCTGAGTTGTCTCGATTTTGGAATGCATGCCGGTTATGTGCCGAACTATCCGGCATCGCACGGTTGCATCCGGTTGCCGGAAGATACCGCGCGCAAATTCTTCTCCGAAATTCCAGTCGGCACACTTGTGACAGTGCAGTAGCGGGACTTCTGGTGTTTAGCGCCAAAGGCGCGCTATTCAATCGTAGCCTGAGGCAACGCCGCAGGTTTCTCGAACCTAAGGACCAACAGCGCTCAAGGCGCTATTCATTACTGCGATCAGTGTGACGCAACCAAAGGGCGATCAAAACGTGTTGTAGGGAAGGCGCCTCGCCTGCCAGCAGGACAGGTCGGCTCGCCCTTTGCTAAGGAGGGGGAGGGATGATTTTCCCAAATCCAAACTGCTGCTTTGCGGCATCTCAATAGAGATCTATGGAAACAGACAACGTCGGCGCGCCGTTCGGTCTCACCTCTAACCAGTCGTCGGTTAGCACGAAAGTTTCGCGCGCAACGTGGGCCGGACTGGCCATCGCGCTTTTCGCCATGGTCGCGATCCGCCAGGTATTCGTGTTCTTCGTCCCTGAAACCACGTTTGCCTCGGCAGTTCTAAAGGAAGGA
>JBARAJ010000066.1:0-7635 GCA_049791915.1 Candidatus Udaeobacter sp. | reverse complement strand
TCCAGCGCGGCTCGCACGAGAGGAGCAACCCGCGTTCCCAGCAACTCGATCGCGTGCATCAGTTTCGCGTGCGGTAACGCCGCGACACTCATTTGAAACGTGAGACGGGAAATGCCGCCTAACGATTCGTTCACACCGAGGATTTTTTCCGCGACAGTCTCGGGATCTCCTACGAGCAGCGCTCCAGTCGGTCCGAGTAGGGCGTCGAAATGTGCGCGAGTAACTGGCGGCCAGCCGCGTTCCTTCCCGATCTCGGAAAAACTTCGCGCATAACCGGGAAAGAATTCGTTTGCCGCTTTCGATGCACTGTCGGCGATATAGCCTAGCGAATGAATGCCGACCTTGAGCCGATCTGGAGAGTGTCCCGCGCGCAATCCCGCTTCACGGTAGCGGTCGATCAACGGCCGAAAACGGTGCGGTTCCCCGCCGATGATGGCGACCATGAGTGGGAGCCCGAGCATGCCGGCGCGAATAAAAGAGCCGGGTGTGCCCCCGACGCCGAGCCAAACCGGCAGCGAGTTCTGCAATGGCCGCGGATAAACTCCCTGTCCGGTGAGTGGCGCGCGGTGTTTGCCCGACCAGTGAACGTGCGTGTTCTCGCGGATGTTCAGAAGCAGATCGAGTTTCTCGGCAAAGAGTGAATCGTAGTCTTCGAGTTCGAGCCCGAACAGGGGAAATGCTTCGATGAATGAACCGCGCCCGGCGACGATCTCCGCCCTTCCGCCCGAAAGTAGATCAAGCGTCGCGAACTCCTGGAACACGCGCACCGGGTCGGCCGCGCTCAGGACTGTGACAGCGCTCGTTAGGCGGATTTGGCGGGTTCGGGCCGCGGCGGCGGCGAGAATCACCGTCGGCGCGGAGTCGAGGAATTCGCGCCTGTGGTGTTCGCCGATGCCAAATACATCGAGGCCTACCTCGTCAGCGAGCGTGATTGCTTCAAGCAACTCGCTGAGATGTCGCGCCGGATCGACGGCCCGCCCGGCCGCATCAACGGTTGCCGCTACGAAACTGTCTACACCGATCTCCATATGTTGGTGATTCTTGTTCAAGCTGCAACGCGCTGTTGGAATAGACCGGCGAACGCGGAGCGGACGCTTAGGAACACAACGATCCACATCACCGTCACGACCAGAGCCAAAGGCAGACCGCTCGGAAGCATCAATATGTGAATGAGCAAAATGTTGACGATGATCGGAGCGAGCAGCGTTAGCGCGAGTGGGACGTAGCGATTGACCAGGAGCAGGACCGCCGAAATGATCTGGAGCAGAAATATCGGGACCAGATAGTGAGAGACGAAGAGCGCCCCCACAAACTGACCGGCAATTCCGGACGGCGGAGTTGCGGGAATGAAGTGAAGGAAGCCGTTCAATCCGAAGACGAGAAAAATCAGGCCGAGAAGAAAACGGGCGATGACAGTGGTTGTTTTCATGTTAAGATTATTTAGTTGACTTAAAGTATATTGACATCAATATATATTTCGTCAAGCAACTATTTCAATGAAACGCAAACACCTCTCCAGGAAGCAGGACTTCGCTGGCGTCCATGTCTGGCTCGTTTTCATGAAAGCCTTTCAAGCGCTCCTCCCTCACGCGGCCGGGAGCATCAAGCGGACAGAACTGGGCGACTCCGACTTCCGCGTCCTGGAAGTTCTCCTAAATAAAGGCCCGCTACCGGTCAACACGATCGGCCCGAAGGTTTGGCTCACTCCCGGATCCATCAGTGTGGCCGTCGATCGGCTCGTGAGAAAAGGGCTCGTCTCGCGCAAAGATCACCCAGACGATCGCCGCGTGCGCCGGGTTGAACTGACCCCCAAAGGACTAGCGCTGATCACCCGCGGGTTTGGCGAGCACGCAGCCGCGATGGAAGATGTGGCGGGCGTCCTTTCAAAAAACGAACGGCTGACATTGCTGCGGCTTTTGAAAAAATTGGGCAAACACGCAGCCGAAATTGGTAAGTGAACCAATCCGTTGCGGTCGACGGTTTGAAGCGCGCACAACTGAAGCGACATCGCTCTGTTGCAGACTAACGAGTCTCAACGCGGAGCCTCAGCGTTCCGGAACGCCGTGTTGTTCTTCAAAGCACGATTCGAAGCTCTTCAGATCTACGGGAACCCGCGGCTGCGCGCCTTCCGGACCAGCCCGAAGATATTGCAGGGGCCACGCAATTGGTTGCTGTAGTTCACGAGCTGCTCGCAGCGGCCAGTATGGATCACGCAAAAACTCGCGGGCCATAATTACTGCATCCGCCTGTTCCGTCCGAATGATGTGCTCCGCCTGAATTGGAGAAGTGATCATTCCCACCGCACCGGTCATGATATCGGCTTCGCGACGAATGCGTTCGGCAAACGCTGTCTGGTATCCGGGACCGACAGGAATTTCTGCGTGGGGAACGTTACCACCTGAAGAACAATCGATGAGATCGACGCCTATTTGCTTCAACTCGCCGGCAATTTTGACCGACTCATTAATATCCCAGCCACCATCGACCCAGTCCGTCGACGAAATGCGCAGAAATAACGGCAATTCTTTCGGCCATTCGGATCGAACTGCCGCAACGATTTCACGGCAAAGTCGAGTTCGATTCTCGAACGAGCCCCCGTACTCATCCGAGCGTTTATTACTAAGAGGGGACAGAAATTCGTGAATGAGATAACCGTGCGCGGCGTGGATCTCGATGACACGGAACCCAGCCTGGCAGGCCCGACGCGCTGCTGCTGCAAAAGCGGAGACAACTTCTTGAATGCCTCCAGTCGTTAGGGCCTGCGGCATCGGATAAGACTCGGCGAAAGGCAACGCGCTTGGGGCCACGACCTTCTTCCAGCCTCCCTCGGCCTCTGGAATTGTTCCCGCACCTTCCCATGGCCGGCGTGTGCTTGCTTTGCGGCCGGCGTGGGCCAGCTGCATTCCGGCTATGCTTCCTTGATCATGAATGAAGCTGACGATTCTACCCAGCATTTCGATGTGCCCGTCTGCCCAGATGCCGAGGTCCTCGGGACTGATGCGTCCCTCGGGAAGAACGGCGGTTGCCTCAGTCATGACTAGCCCGGCGCCACCGACGGCGCGACTGCCAAGATGAACGAAATGCCAATCGTTGGCGTATCCATCGTGACTCGAGTACTGACACATCGGCGAGACGAACACTCGATTAGCAAATTTTACTTCTCTAATCGCGAGCGGATCAAACAGGCCAGCCATCTGCATTCCTTTGAGTTACTTTGTTAGTAATCCGAATGCCACGGATGAGCAAAGTTCAATTCATCCGGGCAGCGTTATAAGACGGCCTGGTCCGCCACGCGCCTGCGAGGCTTCATCCTATCTCGAACGAGGGACCGTCGCTCACCTCGACCGTAGCACCGAAAAATCCTTTATGTGCGCAATAGCTCCGGATCTGCTCGAGCAGGATACTTCGGCGATGACAGATATGTCGCCCAAACGAGGGACGACATGGGACGGAGGGAAAATAATATGACTCAGATTATGTCGATTAAAGTTGGATTGATTGCGATCTGTCTTGCGACAGTACCATTGAGTTTGGCGCAAACGCCTCGAACCGCTGCTACCATTGGCACAGCTGCAGGCCACAGCGGCTTGAGGGGCAATTTCACCAGCGCCGTTCAAACTGGAACAAATTTCCGGAGTGGTACGAGTACCGGGCCGACCGCGAATGTCGGAGCACACATCGGGATAAACGCTGGGGCGCAGACCGGGATCAGCAATCAAATCGGTGGGACCACCGGCGGCGCCGCTGGGGGGCTTGGTGGCTTAAGCGGCAACTCGACCGGGACTACACAAATTGGGACAAATGCCGTGGCTGGCATGAATACGACGAGCACGAACGCTGGAGCGCACGCCGCCGCTGCTGCTGCCGAGCCTGCCAGGGTCACTACTATTCTGCCCCAACTCGCCCCGGTGCCAATTAGAAGCCCATTGCCTAACAACAGCACCGTCGGCTCAAATTTTTCGACTGCGGGCCAATCCCCCCTCCGCTACCATCGGTCTCGCCCACCCCAACTCCGACTCTGACCCCGGCGCAATTGCTCTGATCCGCCACTGGCGGCTGAGTCAACGCGGGAGAACGTACGAACGCAGGCCGCTTTGGCAGCCAACCCGGTTGCCGAGCTTGCTTAACGCTTCTGCGAGGCCACGATCAATAACTCTAGATCGATGAAAGTAAGACTTGATTGCGCAAAGTGGCCGTTCGCGCCTCCGCCAAATTCAGACGTAGCGCGTCCACGACGCTAATCAAGCGCTGGTTCCGCCGCCAACGGTGGCGCAGCTTGTGTTGGTGCGGCCGCGGTTTTGGCGCGGCGTTCTTTGAACCACATGATGACAACGTAGAAAACCGGCGTCAGGAACAGGCCAAATCCGGTAACTCCGAGCATTCCGAAAAAGACCGCGGTGCCGAGGGCTTGCCGCATTTCAGCGCCGGCGCCCGAACTAATAACCAGGGGAATAACACCGAAGATGAACGCAAATGAAGTCATCAAAATGGGACGCAATCGGAGGCGACACGCTTCGACCGCGGCGGTAAAGCGGTCTTTTTGATCGCGGTCTTGAATTTGTTTCGCGAATTCGACAATCAGAATCGCGTTCTTACAAGCGAGCCCGACGAGCACAATGAACCCGATCTGGGTGAAGATGTTGTTCTCCATGGAGCGCAGCCAGACACCGTAGATCGAACTGAAGATACACATAGGGACGATCAAAATGATTGCGAGCGGTAACGACCAGCTTTCGTAAAGCGCCGAGAGCAGCAGAAAAACAAACAGAACGCAAAGCGGGAAAATGTAAATCGCGCTGTTGCCCGCGAGTTTTTGTTGGAGCGCTATCTCCGTCCACTCAGTCGTGAAACTGGTAGGCAGAATTTGTTTAGCGAGACGTTCAACGGCGGCGAGCGCGTCACCGCTGCTCGCGCCCGGTGCCGGCTGACCGCTGAGGTCGGCCGCGGTAAACATGTTGTACCGCGTGATCTGGTCGGCGCCGCTTACTTCTTGCACGGTCGCAACCGACCCGAGCGGAACAATTCCGCCCGAGTTATTGCGCGTCTTCAGCAAGCGAATGTCGTCCGGGGTCAAACGGAATTGCGAGTCGGCCTGAGCTGTCACGCGATAGGTGCGACCAAAGAGTGTGAGATCGTTCACGTATGTCGATCCAAGATAAGTCTGAAGCGTGCCGAAGATGTTGCTGAGCGGCACATCCATGCTTTTCGCTTTGACGCGATCAACATCGAGCCAAAGCTGCGGGACGTTCGCGCGAAAGGTCGTCAAATTGTTCGACAATCCGGGCGTTTGATTTGCCTTCACCATCATTGCGAAAGCTTGCGTTTGCAGTTCGTCGAGACCGGCGTTGCCGCGATCTTGAATAAACAATTTGTAGCCGCCGGCGTTACCAATGCCGGACACGGGCGGCGGCGGGAAAGCAATCACCAGTGCTTCGGGAATCTCCGCGCGCACACGCTCATTTATTTTCGCCAGAATCGCCGGCAGACTCTGTTCGCGCGTTTTTCGCTCCGAAAATTCTTTGAATGGAAGAAACACCGCGGCCGTGTTCGGCTGATTGCCGCCGAAGAGATTGAATCCCGCGAATTCGACGGTGTTAAGAATGCCCGGGGTTTCGTGCGCGATTTTCGAAATCTTGTCGACAACCGCCTGGGTCCGCTCGAGCGAAGCAGCATCGGGTAATTGCGCATACACAACGGCGTAACCGCGATCTTGCGTCGGCAGAAAGCCGCCCGGCACAACTTTGAAACCGACACCGGTCAGCGCAAGTAAACCTGCATAGACAAATAAAACGATGACAGCTAATCGGACAAGGCGCCCGACCGTGTTGCCGTATGCATTCGAGGCCCAGGAAAATGTTTTGTTGAATCCTCTGAAGAACCATCCAAGCAACCCATCGATAATTCGTTGGAACAAATCCTTCTTCGCGCCACGCGGCTTGAGGAGCAGGGCACCGAGGGCAGGGGACAGTGTGAGCGAATTGAGTGCGGAAATCGCGGTCGAGACCGCAATGGTCAGCGCGAATTGGCGAAAAAATGTGCCGGTAATGCCCGCAATAAACGCGGTAGGGATGAAAACGGAACAAAGCACGAGAGCGATCGCAACTAATGCGCCGCCGACTTCCGTCATCGCCTTGCGCGCTGCGTCGCGCGGGCTCAAACCATCTTCAATGTGATGCTCGATTGCCTCGACAACCACTATGGCGTCGTCAACCACGATCCCGATGGCTAGAACGATGCCGAACAGCGAGAGATTGTTGATCGAGAATCCGAAGCCTTTCATCGCCGCGAACGTGCCGATCAGCGAAACCGGGATCGCGATGAGAGGGATGATTGCCGCGCGCCAGGTTTGGAGAAAGATCAGGACGACGAGCACGACAAGCCCGATTGCTTCGAAGAGCGTCTTCTGGACCTCGTGAATTGATTCGCGGACAGAAACCGTCGGATCGTAAACGATCGTGTAGTCCAGGCCGCTAGGGAAGCGTTGCTTGAGCTCAGCCATTTTCTTGCGCACTGCATCGGAAGTGGCCAGCGCGTTCGAACCCGGGAGCTGGAAAATCGCAATCGCCGTCGCCGGTTTTCCACCGAGCCCGCTGTTGACCGTGTAATCGCGCGCGGCGAGTTCAACCCGCGCGATGTCGCGCACGCGCGTGACCTGACCGTTAGCGCCGGTCTTAACAATGATGTCGCCGAACTGTTTTTCGTCAGTGAGCCGACCTTGCGTGCTAACGGTGTATTGAAATGCAGTCGCGCCTTTCGGCACAGGCGGCGCGCCGATAATTCCCGCTGCGACTTGCACATTTTGCTCCTGGATGGCCGTCACTACATCCTGCGCCGTTAATCCGCGCGCAGACAGTTGGTGAGGATCCAGCCAAATTCGCATCGAATATTCGCGCGCGCCGAAGACATTGATGTCGCCCACGCCGTCGAGACGCGCGAGCTCGTCGCGAACCTGAAGCAGCGCATAATTGCTGGTAAAAAGCTGATCGAGCGATCCATCTGGAGAAACGAGGTGCACGACCATCGTGATGTCGGGCGATTGCTTTTTCGTCGTCACGCCGATGCGCTGCACATCGGGCGGGAGTACGGGAATCGCGATCGCGACGCGGTTTTGCACCAGCACCTGCGCGGTATCCAGATTGGTGCCGAGCTTGAACGTAACGGTTAATGTCATGTTGCCGTCACTCGTGCTTTGCGAGGACATATAGAGCATGTTCTCGACGCCATTGACCTGCTGCTCGATCGGCGTCGCCACGGTCTCCGATACTACCTTTGCGTTCGCGCCGGGATAGCTGGCTGTGACCTGGATGGTTGGTGGCGCGATATCGGGATATTGCGCGATGGGCAGGGTTGAAAGCGCAATGACACCGACCAGGGTGATGACAATGCTGATGACGCCGGCGAAGATGGGCCGGTCGATGAAAAAGTGCGGAAAATTCATTCGAAGTCGGAAGTTGGAAGCGGGATTTCGGAACTATTCGCGCCCACGCCTGGAAAGAACGCTCGACTTGTCAACGCCACGCTTCTTCGCGGTATTGATGGACGCGACGATGATTGCAACCAGTTCATCGGATTCTTTCTTGAGCGCCGAAAGTCGTTTCGTCGGGACGATCCCGGATTCTTCAAGCAGTTCGAGCC
>JBARAJ010000065.1:0-11348 GCA_049791915.1 Candidatus Udaeobacter sp. | reverse complement strand
GTTCCGGCTCGGCAAGCTGGGCTACAAGTGTGTCGAAAAGGACAATTTTGCGAAAACGTCCGAACCCGGTGAAGAAGGCGTTAGAGTGATGCGACCGTTTACTCCCGTCCATTACTTCGATGCTGCGCGTTGGAAAATCGGTGCGCCGCGCCAGCGCAAAGAGGCGTTCGCGCAACGAACCTGCCGGCAGCGGCGTGAACTTGTTGAAGAGCGGCATGATCACCGCAGGGGCGATTAGCAGCAAAAGCAATTGGAACGCGTTCACGACCGCCGCTGCCCAAATCCACCAGTTTGGGCCGGCCCATTCGATCAGCTTCAACACCAACCCAAGCAATGGAAACCCGAGCAATACCGCGAGCACGAAACCTTTCAGACGATCAAGCATCCACGTCTTTACCGTAGTCGTGTTGAAACCGAATCGGTCTTCGAGCTTGAACTGCGCGTACCACGCGAATGGCAAACTGACGATGCTTAATGCAACGCCTGTAGTGAAAAGAAAACCGGCCATTGCCAAGACGGACGTGCCGAAAACTGCCGTGAATGTTTCGAAGACCCATGGCAACACGCCGCTGAATAACAGGCCGATAAGGAGCACGACATCGAACAACGTCACGACCTCTCCAAGCCGGCCCTTGGCCAGGGTGTAATCGACCGAGCGACGATAAGTCGGTTCATCAACCATCTTGCGAAATGCAGGTGGCACTTCGTCCGCGTGCGCACGCACGTGCCGTTGATTCAGGCGGCTCAGCCACAACTCGGCAATGGCGCGCGCGAGAATCAGAACTAATGCAACGATGGCAAACGGCGGCATGCGGAGCCATCATAGTCTGTCATTCTGAGCGGAGCGAAGAATCTCAGTTCGTAGTCAGAGCGACCAGCGGAAAATTCAGAGATGTTTCGCTTCGCTCAACATGACAAGAAATTGATCAGCTTGCGAAAAGCTTCCGATAATAGCGATACCAATCACTTTGAAACCGCTCACTCGGATCGTAATTTTTCTTCAAATTCAGAAATTCTTTAAACTGCGGATAGCACGCGGTGACTTGCTCGGGTTTCGCGAATTTGTGATACGTCAGGTAATAACTTCCGCCGCGAGCTATCGCCAAATCGATTAAGCCGCGGAAGGAGCGCGCCGACGCTTCGATGCCGCTCGGTGTATGGAGCGTGAGCAAATTGAAAATGATACAGGCGTAGGATTCTTTGGCCCATGCAAGAAAGCTCTCGTCATCTTTTTCGACCAATCGGACGGTGCCGTAGATGACGGTTGTGCGATTCGAGCGTAACAAATTTGCTGCCTGTGTTAAGAAACCGGGAAGGTCAGGGCGCGGCACATAAATTTCAGTGATAATGAGACTCGACTCATCACCGCCGAGTTGTTCGCGGATCTTCTGCGCATAATTCGGGAGATACGCGCTGAGTTGGTTCGTGTCGGACCAGTAAGTCTGTCCGTTCGTTGACAAATAATATTCGCTGTAACGCTTGAAAGCCTTCTCACGATCCGTATAAGCGAGTCGTAGCAACTCAAGCCAGTCGTCATCGCGCAATTCCTTTTTGGCGACAATCGGTTCCTCTTCGCTGATCGGTTCATAGCAGGAAAACACTCCGCGTTGAAGGAAGTCCGGTGATTTTTCATCGACTGAAAACTGAAAATCGCCGTAAAGAAACTTTTGCGCGATGCGCTCTTGGAATCGTTTTGGCAGATCGTTCGCGCGAATTATTTCTACTAAGCGCCGCAATTTTTGCCGCGGCACGAGCCGAAGCGTCACGCTGTCGATCAATCCAAAAAGGCCGTAGCCACCAATCGCAAGTCGAAACAACTCATTATTGTCCTCGCGCGAGCAACGAACCGATGTCCCATCGGCAGTGATCAGGGTGAATGATTCGATGTTTGAAATCAGCGGCTTCATCCGCAGTCCGCGTCCGTGCACGTTCGAGGAAAGACTTCCGCCGAGTGTGAATGTATCTGCGCCGGTTTGTTTCTGTGCGATGCCCCATTGCTTTGTTTCGTCTGCTTGAGCGTCGAGATAGGCGCGAATCAACTTCGGCCATTGGATCCCGGCTTCTGCTTCGAGCAAGCCGCGTTCACGATCGAACGAAATCACGCGATCCAGCTCACGCGTATCGATGCAAATGCTGTCCGTGGCGAACTGCTGGCCACCCATCGAATGCCGACATCCCGAAACGGAAATCGGGAAGCCCTTTCGCGACGCAGAACGAACAACCTTGGCAAGTTCATCTCTGGTGTGCGGTCTCAGAAGTTCCCGAACGCGAATGCGATTGAGTTGCGAATGGACGTCATTGACCCAAATCTCTTTCTCGCGTTCCGCAAAGAGGTGCGGCGCAAGCGCAAAAAGCGCCGCCGTGCGTATGAACTCACGGCGGGTCAACATCGCAGAAGCTTAACTAAGCCAGCTAGATTCCAGCCAGACAATTACCTCGCCTTTTGCGATGCCTTCCTCAAGGAGTTCCGATCCAATTTTCGCTAGATCATCATGATCGAAAAATCGAACCACACCTCTGTGGGCGGCAGCGGTTCTATTCGCGGGCAGTGGCCACGCCGTTCGAGTCCGCTGCTTTAGCTTGAGCGGAAAGGAATTCGCGAACGTGATTCAGTTCATCTCGTGAACCGCCAGCTTTTGACGTTTGTGCAGCCAGCTTCGTGTAGTAGCGGCTTGCACCCCGGTGGTCGCCCGCCAGTTCGGCTGCTCGCGCCGCTCCGTACAAATCTCTGAATCGCCCCGGATAGATCTTGAGCGCGGCCTCAAATTCTCGCTGTGCTTCCGTTGGTTGCCTTATTTCTAGCAGCAGAGTGCCGAGTTGTTCGCGAATCGGCACGAACGCTCCGGGCGAAACGGGATGTTTGCCGAGTATGTCTTCGGAATCCGCGGCCCGTCGCAGCATATCGATTGCTTCGTTCTTCTTGCCTTCGGCGGCAGCCACCCATGCCGAAGCCGCTTGCATCTGCAGGTCGAGATGACTTTTGAAATAGTCGAACTTTGGATCTTTCGTCGCGTCGCGTAATTGCTGCATTCGTGCGATCGCTTTTCGCGCGCCGTCGAGGTCGCCGGTGTGCGCGCGTCCCAACGCGTGACCATATTCGATGAGAGCTTCCATGAAAGGGAACGAAGACCAGTGTGGCAGGTTCGGAATGGACAAGTTTGCTGCCGCCGCCCAATCGTTCCGCTCAAATGCATAACGTGTTGGAATTGCGGCCAACGCGTAGGCAGCGCTGAATTCCAGCTCCGGATTCGTCTTCTTCACTTTCGCGGCAATGTCGACAATCTTTTTCGCCTCCGCGTCCTGAGCTTCCTGCAAATATGAGTAGGCCATGTAATCGAGCGCGTGTAATTCTTCCGCTTCCGTAGCGTCGCGGTGGCGCATCGCCGCGTACGCGCGCGAAGCTTCAGCCGAGGCGCGATTCGCGGCGATCGATTCATCCCACATCCCCAGCCGCGTAAAGATGTGCGACGGCATATGCAGCGCGTGCGGCACCCACGGCGCGATCGAATTATATGTCTGGGCTGCGGTCAGGCCGCGTTGAGCGAACTGAGGATAATCGTAGGAATGGATCAGGTAATGAACGACTCCGGGATGGTTCGCGTTTTCTTTCCAAAGCTTTTCCAGTATACCTGCCGCCTCAAGCTGCTTCGATAAGCTGGTGTCGTTAGGCGTGGCGTAACCAGTAGCCAGCACCGCGAAAGCGTAGAAGGTTTGCACTTCGAAATCCTCCGGATACTTCTCGTGGAGTTGGCGCATCGCTTTTTCATAAGCGACTACGCGATCCCGCGGTCCGACCGGACCGTGACACGATTGTCCAACCGGAGCTGTGCTCGAACTATCCGGCGTATTGTAATAGGTGTTTAGGGCAGTAATGAATCCGCGCTCCCGATCCGAACCGGCGTTCATCGACATCGCTTTTTCAATAGCAGCTTTGCCGGCGCGCATTTCGTCGGGAGTAGGCGGCGTCCAAATCGGATGCCACCACGTCATGGCGATTCCCCATTGCGCCATCGCGCATTTCGGGTCGCGTTCGGCCACCGAAGTAAAAACCCGTCGCGCCTCTTCGTAGAAAAACGAGTGGAGTAACGCCACGCCACGAGCGAAATCAGATTGGACGTCAGGCGCGCACGTTATCGGAAAAGTCACCTTTCCGACGCCGCGCAAATCGCCCGGTTCGGGAGCGGTCCGGGAGTCGACGTGGTTCAAGCCGAGAAAACTACTGGCCAGTCCGACAAGAAAAACCAGGCGGAGCGAGCGCCATCGAACCATGTTCGAGGCTAACGGCGCATGACTATCCTCGCAAATTACAAAATCACCTCGGCGACTGGAAAGGGTCTCTTGTTTAGCGCCAAAGGTATCACCCTAGGCCCGGGGCGTCGCCCCAGGAAAGAATCTGGGCCCTGATCTGGCAGTGAATCGCGCCTTCAGCGCAGGTCGTTTTCGCATTCCCACAACCCCTAAGGCGCTGCCCCAGGCTTTCAATGAACGGTGCGCCCTTGGCGCGCTAAAAAACCTCCGAGCCTTACGGCCCAGCTTTACAAGTTTACTCAAACTCAAAAACGATTTTGCCGTTGCGTTTGCCTTGCGCGGCATGTGCAACTGCCGCTTTGACTTCGCCTGGTGGATAAGCTTTTTCGACTTTCGTTTTGAGCACACCGCGGCTGACCATATCGAAAAGCGATCGAAACGTCTCCATGCGCTCGGATGGAGTGGCGTTGTCGTACCATTTGTTGATCCAAATGCCGCGAAACCGCAGGTCTTTGAAAATGAGAAGGCCGGTCGGAATTTTCAGCGGCTGCAAGCTCATCGCGCCAAAGCTCACGAGCGTGCCGCTTGGAGCGAGACAATTAGCGAGACGCAGCGCGCTGTCGCCGCCGACGGAGTTTAGGCCCAAATGAATGGACGCGCCGCCGGTCGCGCTCTTCACTTCCTCGCGAAGATTGTCGCCATCGACCAGCACGACATCACCGCCCTCTGCGAGCAATTCATCAATTAATTCCGCGCGTCGAACGATGTTCACCGTTTTATAACCGAGCTCGTGCGCGATTTGAATCACGTCACGACCAGCCGCCGAATTTGCTGCGTTTTGAATCAGCCAATCGCCTTTTTGCAAATCGACATAATCGTGCAGCAATCGCCACGCGGTCAGCGGATTAATTTTTAACATTGCCGCCTGAACAGGCTCGATTCCATCAGGCACAATGACCAGTTCTTCGGCTTTCACCGCGACGGCGTCACGCCACGTGCCGGCGTTGTGCGGCAGGATCACGAGCGCGCCAGTCGTTAGGCCGTCCACGTCCACGCCTAACTCAATAACGACGCCTGCGCCTTCGAATCCCGGCGTCGCAGGAAGCTCCGGACGCACCGGATACTTTCCTTCGATTTGATTTAAGTCCGCTGGATTGATCGGTGCGGCGGACATTTTCACCACAGCCTCGTCTGCGGCCGGTGTCGGCCACGGACGCGATTCAACGCGCAGAACGTCTGCCGGATTTCCGTGCGTTTCGTAAACTGCTGCGCTTATAGTTTTGCTCATCAATGCCAGCGCAAGCTCAAGCCTCTAAGAAGATTCTGCAAACCGCTGCGCGTGTTGCGCTGTTTGGCCTGCTAATCAATGTCGTGCTTGCCTTGGTCAAAATTGTGGCCGGCGTTATCGGCCACGCTTACGTGCTGATCGCCGATGGAATCGAGTCTACCCTGGATATAGGTGGCTCGATCGTGATTTGGGGCGGATTAACCGTGGCGGCGAGACCTCCGGACGAAACCCATCCGTACGGTCACGGCAAAGCCGAACCAATCGCTGCGATCGCCGTCGCACTAGGCGTGCTCGCAGCCGCGACTGGCCTCGCCATCGAAAGTGTTCGCGAAATTCTGACGCCGCACCACGGACCTGCACCATTCACGCTCGCGATTCTCATTGTAGTTATTGTCGTTAAAGAAATCCTCTTTCGGTATGTCAATCGCCTCGGCCGAGAGGCCGAGAGCACCGCGGTCCAAACGGATGCGTGGCATCACCGCAGTGATGCGCTCACTTCTACCGCTGCGTTCGTCGGAATCTCGGCTGCACTTCTCGGTGGCAAAGCCTGGCATAGCGCGGATGATTGGGCAGCACTGTTCGCCTGCGCGGTGATCGCCGCGAACGGCGTTCGTTTGGCGCTGCCGGCGTTCCATGAGATCATGGACACGGCGCCACGGGGGAAAATTGTGAGGGCCATTTGCGGCGCCGCCAGCTCGGTGCCGGGTGTTATCGAGGTTGAGAAATGCCGCGCCCGAAAGATGGGACTGGATTTCTACGTCGATCTCCACGCACGAGTCGATGGCAACATTTCGGTGCACGAAGGCCACGAAATCGCGCACCGTGTAAAAGCTGCAATCCAACGAAGCAATCCTCGTGTCGCCGATGTTCTCGTGCACATCGAACCAGCACAACTGTAGCCGCGAGCGGTGAAGTCTTGGTAAGGGCGGTTCACCCGAACCGCCTTGGCTATTTGGGGTCAATGGCCGCTACCTGCCTCGATGCCTTGCACAACGGCATTCAGCGCGCTCGCGAGAATTTTTCGTGCACGCGAAATTCTCCTCGCGAACTGAATCAGACCCGGCATGCGCGTCGGATGGGCGAGGAAAAACCTGGCCAGCACGGCGATGTGAGTTCGCTGCTGTTGGATATCAAACAAGACGCCCGGCGGAGCAGGGAATGGTTGGGTTGGCGTGTCTGTGATAACGCGCAGCGCCAGTAGCGGAATGCCGTGAGCCGCGCAGGCGCGCGCAATGAATTCAGTTTCCATGTCGACCGCGGAGGCTCCCGATTCGCGCGCCATTCTCTCTCGCTCCTTACCGGAATCGATCAACGCAGGCACCGTCAACATGTCGGCCGAATAAATCGACACGTTTGAAAGCGACGCGTGTTTTAGGTCCACTGTCGAAAAATTCTTCGCGACCAAAAGGTCGTTCACCTGCAGTTCATGGTTGAGCGATCCTGCAAATCCAGCGCTGATCAAGAAATCGAACTGTTGATCTTCGAGAAACTTTCCGATGCGTTCCCTGCAGATGTTTTCACCGACACCCGTGTGAATGACTTCGATTGAACGATGGCCGATCGTGCCGCGAACGACGCTGATGCCATTTCGATCAGTGCGAGATTTATTTCCGAAGCGGCGCAAGAATTCCGAGCTCTCAGCCGGCAATGCAAATGTAACCGCAATCACTTTTGCAAGGAGCGGCGGTCTCCAGTCCGCCGTTGGTTTCCAATCTCGAGTTTGTCTGCCACGGCCACAGCGAGAACGGCAGTGTGCGTGCTGATATGTCCGTAATAGAGTGAAAAGAAGACGCGGCGGACTAGAGACCGCCGCTCCTTGAGGTACTTCATCGCATTCATTTTGGCGTTTCTGCCGTCGCCTCCACGAGCTGCACGACGAAGCTCTTCTTCTCACCTGTAGCCGGAGTAGGTAACCCAAGTTCTGGCGGCTTAGTTGGAACTGGTGACTCCTGTGATCCGCCTCCCTGAATGGATGCGATCGCAGCGCGAAATTCAGATTCCCGATTTGCCGGGAGATCGACAAGAATGCTGAGGCGGCCCGCGTCGGGAACACCCTTCGTGGCAGATCCTCCAAGCCGGGAAACAATTGCAACCACTCGATCTGCGACGGAATCAAGTTTCCCTGTTTCGGCTGGGATTGTGATTTCGGTTACGCCCAAGGCATTTGGCGCCGGCGTGAGCGCCGCCGCCCGCTCGAGCGATTTCGCGATCTGCTCCCGCATTTGGGCCTCAAGCAGCGGTCGGTTCGGATTGTTACTTTCGTGTCTAAAGATGAACCAGAGACCGATGCCGACGTTTACAACCATGAGAATCATAAATGCGACGCCTACGCGGATCGCCATTTTGCGGCCCTGCTCTGGAACGTCCGGTGAGGCTGGTAATACAACCTCCCGAGAATCGCCGCGCATTCCGGCATGAATCTGTCGCGCCACGGCGAATTCGCGTTGCAATTGCTTGTTCGACATCAATTGCTCTTCCAACGCGGCGCGCTCTGTCGGTGATAATCGACCTTCGAGATAATCAAAAAGCTTGTCTGGGTTCATTGCTTTGCAAATTGTAGGGCGTTTCTGCGAAACGCCGCCTTTACGGTTGGCGTCTGACACAGACGCCCTACAAATATTGGCGGAAGCGTTACGCGAGAGGTCTTTGCACGCAATTGCTAAGTAGCAAAGGTGTCGGATTACGATCGGATGTGGTTGCCGCTCGTTTGGGCTGTACTCCGAACGGCTTTTAAGAGCCAAGCCTTAAACAAATCGTGCGCGCGGGGTAGCAAGGTAAATCGCACTACAAAGTGCTTGCCAGAAAGAAAACCGAGAAAATTTCAACCAGGCCGTTTTTGCTTTGGCATTTTTCTTCCGGCGACAAGATCGAGTACTGCCCGGCGCAATTTCTCGCGGTCTGCTGGATTGTCCATGTCCAGGTTAAGGTTCATCGCCTCCGCAACGGTTTTAGCGTAGGCAACGCCCTGCTGCTCGGCCAGTCGCTTCCAGCGTTCATCGGCCATAACCTCGATGAGATTAGAGACGGAACGGTTCTCTAAAGCGGCCATTTGTTCCAGTTTGTTTCGTTGCTCCTCACGCACCGTCAGGTTGAGCTTCGGTTTGTTCTCGTGTTGTTTGGATTTTGCCATTTGCAGTTTTTACACCCCGTTCGTCAATAGCCGGTCTCGCAGGCCGAAAGATATACGCTAAAAGAACGTCGTTGTAAAATGTGTTCTTGACAGGCGCCATAGAAACGTATAGACGGCGTATAAGATGAGCCAAGGATTGGGTCACAAAAGGGAGCAACAACCGATGAACCAGAAAACTTGCCACATCAATCCGACAAAGCTGGCAGAAGCGGAGGCGTTTACCGCGAGAACATATCCGGAATCCCTTCTTAGAGCCGTTTGGCATCGGATACGCAAACCGAGCAGGAAGACAATCTTGAAACCTTTGCCGGCAACAGATTTTGCCGTTCTTCGTGCTGCGCAACTTACGTTGTCGCATGGCTACCGCTACTTTGACATCATTAACGAGGCCGCGGGCTACGCAATCACAAACGCGAATGCGTACGCAATTGGAAACATGGCGTTTGGAAACGGCCACACCACCCACGTTCCCGACCTGAGCATTCCGATATTCAAGCCGGAATCCGAATTGATGATTCGCTGCTTCAATGAGCGTACCGCAGGCAGCTTCGCTCTGGATGCTCAGTTCATTTCGCATTCGATTCGCACGAAGTACGACCCTAGAACCTCCTGACAAGCAAACGGAAATATCAATCCAAAATCGAAAGGTTTCCCTAGCGACTACTATGGCGGCAGCCTAAAATGGAACTACGCAGGTCTTGGTTCGCCATGGGAACAGCTACCCCCAAAACAAAAGGGAAACGTAAAATGAGAACAACAACTAGACTGATGCGGGCGGAAAATCCGCTTGGTTTATTGGCTCTCACCGCGCGCGAAATGGAGGTTCTGACTTGGATCGCACAAGGTAAAACGAACTATGAGATTGGCGTGATCCTGAGCGCATGCACCGGGACGGTCTGCAAGCACGTCGAACGCATCCTGCGCAAACTCTGCGTCGAAAATCGTACCGCCGCCGCTGCCATCGCCCTTGCGGCATTGTCCAGCGCACAAAAATGAGCGATTTTGTGAGCAATGAATTCATTGTAACGAGGCCGTCCAACCCTACGATGAATTCAACGTAGGGTTCAGCCCCGGCACCCTACGCGTCAACCAAGGAGATAGCCTGGTGGACGTTTGCTGCACAATTGGGTTCCGGTAATGCTTGACGGATCGGCGGCGTGTTGTGGTAAAAGGTAGCGTGCGCTGATCGATTGCGCGTTATATGAAATCTTCGATTCGCACTTTCTCATTTCTCGCCGGCATCGTCTGGAGTGCGGTTCTGCCAATCGACGCGCAGGTCAACGTGATCCAGGAGCACAACAATCTTTCCCGCGACGGGCTGTACATCGACTCGGCCTTTACACCTGTCGCTGCTGCTGGCCTGACGCGTGACCTCAACTTTGATGGCACGATTTCCGGCAATGTTTACGCGCAACCGCTCTACATCGAGGGCGGTCCGAGTGGTCCGATGATTATTGCCGTCACAGAATCCAATAATGTTTACGCGCTCAACGCCACGACCGGCACGGTGATTTGGCAGCGCAACCTTGGCGCGCCCGTTACTTCCGGTCTTCCCTGTGGAAATATCAATCCGGTTGGGATCACTGGCACGCCTGTCGTCGATCTCGGCTCCCGATCACTTTTCTTCGACGCATTGATCGATGGCGCTACCAAGAAGCATTTCATTTACTCGTTGAACGTGGACACCGGCGCCACGAATGCTGGCTGGCCAGTGGATGTGGACGCCACCGCCACTTACAACGGCATGACCTTTACTTCCCTGGTGCAGGAAGAACGGGGTGGACTGGCTCTTGTGAACGGGGTTGTGTACGTGGCTTACTCCGGATACGCCGGCGACTGCGGCAATTACCATGGCTGGGTTGTAGGCGTGAATATCAACAATCCTTCCAACGTCGCGGCTTGGGCGACTACAGCGATTGGTGGCGGAATTTGGGGACACGGCGGGATTGCCAGTGACGGCACGAACGCGTTCGTGATCACCGGAAACACGTTTAACACGGGCGGCAATTGGATGGGCGGCGAAGCCATTATTCGCTTGCAAGCAGGGCCGATCTGGACCGGTCAGCCAACCGACTATTGGGTGCCGACAAACTGGTTCGCGCTCGATAACAGCGACACCGATCTGGGCGGTGTGAGTGCGACTGTTATCGATGTGCCGGGAGCTACGCCTTCTCAGCTTGCGCTTGCCCTTGGCAAAGATGGCAATGCCTATTTGATTAATCGTAATAATCTCGGTGGTATCGCTTCGCCCGTGGCCCAAGCGAATGTTTCCGGCACGGTGAACAGGGGGACATCAGCTGTAACGTACCATACCAGCCAGGGAACATATTTTGCTTTTCACAATGACGGCAGCGCAGTCTCCGCCTACAAAGTAACCGCTGCAAATCCGCCCGCTATTGTGAGCGGCTGGAGCGTAGGTCAGAGCGGTCGAGGCTCACCCTGGGTCACAACCACTGATGGAACCAATAACGTGATTGTGTGGGTAGCCGGCGTTGAAGGCGACCAGCGCCTGCACGGTTACAACGCAGATACCGGTGCCGTCATTTACGCCGGGGGCGGCGCTAACGAATTGATGGCCGGCACGCGCCAGTGGAACACCGGCATGGTCGCGCGTGGCCGGATTTATTTCGGCACCGACAACAAAGTCTATGCCTTTCAATTGCCTACAGGAACACCTACGCC
>JBARAJ010000064.1:0-14151 GCA_049791915.1 Candidatus Udaeobacter sp. | reverse complement strand
GACGGTTAGAGTTGCGCTCAACGCAGAGGCCAGCGCGAGATAAATGAGTTTGGTTTTCATGGTGACTCTCTTTCATCCTTCTATCTAGGCACTCCTCATGAACTCTCTTCTCGTTAGACAGCCATTGGTCATGCGGACAATGCCTCGGGCGGAACGCCGAGCCACTTGGCCGCAGCGACGCGATCCGTGAACAAGGCTACATGGAGCGGCGAATGGTCCGTTATCATGGCATGCAGCTTGGCATAATGCGTGGTGTCGGGGTTGGTGACGTAGAAGGCGGATTTCACCGCAGGCTTGGGCGCGGCCGAGAGACGCCGACCGAGCGCCACGTGAAAAACAAACTCAAAATTAAGATCAACCGCGTCGAGCGCTGACAAATCAATGAATCGGTTGAGCGGCTGGCGATTTCGTTTTTCGACAGTCTCAGTGAACGCGACCATCTCGTTGACCTTTGATTCATCCAGGATGCCGCGCGGTCTCCAAAGAATAAGAGACAGATCTTTCCGAAACAGAACGTGAGCGGGAAGTTTCAAGCTATTTCACCAGTTCAAAATCTCCGGCTTTCAGCAGTTCTCGAACCACAAATCCCGTGGCCGGGGCGATATCAGCGTCAATAAGTGGGATTGCAGCAGCGAGCGCGACGCTGAGGACGGTAGTGAGTCTTGTTTTCATGATCGAAAGAACCGCAATCAACCTGATTGCGCAGACTAAACGATCAGAAAAATCATGCGCGCCGACTATGGGACTTTGGTCTCACAGAGAGAGTTGTAGCGGCGTTTGTATTAAACGCCGGAACTTTTGTAGACAGCCGCTTGGCACAAGCGCCTCTACAACAAGCAAGAAAGCTCGAATTCCCTAAAGAACGGGCCCGTTCACCACCAGACCGACCGCGGACCCCATGCTCCGTACCAACCATATGCGGCTGCACGATCCATTTCTGCTGCCATGTAATAGTTCTGTGCAATCTGCTGCTGAACCGCCAGCTCGTGATAACGCTGGTATTCGTGTTCCCGACCGATGTAGGCAACTCCTGCTTTCTCGTCTTTATACACGTAAAAAACATGTCCTTGCACGGTGGCCCGCTCGACATGGTAAGCTGGAAGGGCGGCATAGATTTGCTGTTGCTTCGGCGTCTGCGGGGTGTGCACGCGGAATCCCGCCGCAGTAAGCAGGGATGTTGTGTTTCCTGATCCCACCCCGGCGCAGCCAGCGATAAAGACCGCGGTAACAGCCGCGGCAAAGATGAGAATGACGTTTAATTGCGTTTGTTGTGCTTTCATGAGGCGTACCTGATTTAAGTGAATTGAGCAGATGTTGTCGAGAAAGAAGAACTTCAGCCCTAGCCAAGCGCATCACGGACGGCGGCAATGAACTTATCATCATTGAACGGCTTCATGAAGAATGCGACCGGGCCAATGGCCATCGCCGTGGCGCGCGCGGCCAGATCTTCACGTGCAGTGATGACGATCACTTTTGTGCGGGGTGAGATGGCACAGAGTCGTGCAAGGAGTTCCAAACCGGTCACCTGATCCATCCAGATATCAGTTACGACCACGGGGACATGATGAGCGCCGGCGTGCGCCAGAAAATCTTCCGCTTTACTGAACGGGCGAACCTTGAATCCTTCGGACGCGAGCAAATAATGCATCGATTTGAGAACGGAAGGGTCGTCATCCACGATGCAAACCTCATTCGGTTGGTCGTCAGCCGATTCGGTCATGCCGCCGCCTTGCTTTTTTGCATTTCCCCGCGAGCGGCCGGAAGACGAACAACCATGCGCGCCCCGCGGTCGGGGGCATTCTCGCCGCTAATCGTGCCGCCGTGTGCCTCAATAATTGATCGAACAATGGCGAGACCCATGCCCATTCCTTTTTGTTTCGTGGAAAAGAAGTGATCGAAGACCTTGTCCGGACGATCCTTCGGCAGTCCCATTCCGAAATCGCGCACTATAAATTCAGCGACGTCGCCTTTATCGGAGCGCGTACTCACAATGACCCGCCGTTCTGCCGGCGGAAGTGTTTCCATGGCGTCGAGTGCATTAATGATCAGGTTCAGCAACACCTGTTGAATTTGAACAAGTGTTCCCTGCACTCCGGGCACGTTGGGGTCGAGCTCAGTCGTGACAACACTTTCGCGATTCAACACGTCGGAGCTGACGAGCCGCACGGTATCTGAAATAATTGCATTGAGATTCAACAGCGTCTGCTCGCTGGTTTCTTTGCGCACCAAACTTCGAATCCCGCGCATTACTTCTCCGGCACGCTGGCTGTCCGCAGCGATTTCCTCCAATAATTCCCGGAGCAATACAGGATCGATATTTCCACGGTCGAGAAAACGACGCGCCGCAGAGGCTTTGTTCGAGATTGCGGTCAGAGGTTGATTAATTTCATGCGCAAAGGACGCAGTCATTTCGCCCATTAACGCCACACGATTGCGATGCGCCATTTCTTCGCGTTGAACCTGAAGCTGAAGCGCGGCCTGCTTTTGCGCACTCACGTCAAGCGTTACTCCAATGGTTTCTAAAATGTTGCCGTGTTCATCTCGCAAACAGCGTCCACGCATAATCACCCAACGCGTTTTGCCGTACGGCAAAAGAAGCCGATGCTCGGTCTCAAACGCTCCACGCAAAGCACAGGCACGATCGTAATCGGCTTTCACCGCGACTCGTTCATCGGGGTGAACCCGTGAAAGAATCAAATCACAGGTCAAAGGCAGGTTGGAGTCGAAGCCATAAATCCTGCGTCCCTTATCGCTCATCCAAGCGTCGCCTTCCGGATACAAAACCCAGAAAGCGAGGTCGGCCGACTCAGCAGCCACGCTAATACGAGCATCCCGCTCCCGCAAAACCTCCTGCTGCCGCTGACGATCAATCGCGATCCCGGCAATATGTGTGGCGATTTGCGTGAGGCGCGTTTCTTCAGGCTGCGGTCCCCGTGTTTCCTGGCGATACATCGCAAACGAACCCAGTACGTCGCCCTGAGGAGAAAGGATCGGAGTCGACCAGCAGGCCCGTAGTCCACAAATCTTCGCGAGCTCCCGATAATCCCTCCAGAGCGGATCGGTCATGACGTTAGTCACAATGACTGGCTTGCGTGTGAACATCGCAGTGCCGCAGGAACCGTTGCATGGCCCGATCGGTGCGCCGTCCACCGCTTTGACATAAGTTTCGGGCAAATTCGGCGCTGCACCATGGCGCACATGTTTCCCATCGCGGTTCAATAAAAGAATTGAACAGCGTAGTCCTTCTGCCTGACCTTCCATCAGAAGAACAAGGGTCGTAAGGACCTCGGAGAGCGGTGCGTCGGCCGCGATCATTTCCAAAACTCGACTTTGGCCAGCACGAAAAAATTCTTCCTCTTTGATTTGAGTGATGTCCCGGCAAACGACGACGCCGCCTAACAGATCGCCGTCAGCGCCGCGCAGCGGGCGACCGATGATTTCCGTCCAGAGGCCGTGGGGCGCCTTTTCGTGTCGCACGAACATCTCAATGTTGTCGACTTCCTCACCGCGAATCGAGCGTAAGATGGGCAACTGATCGTGCGGAAACGGGGTGACCTTGTCAGGCAGATATAGTCCGTAATGCTGCGACCACTCGGCTGGCGGCATTTGCATTGCACCTTTTCCGAACATGCGCTCCGCCGCCGGATTGAAGACGAGAAAGTTATTGTCCTTATCCGCGACGATGACGGCATCGCCCATGTTCGACAAGATGGAGCGCAGGATTTCATTGGTGCGCGTGAACTCGGCAGTGCGGCGCGTTACTTTTTGTTCCAACTGGTCTCGACTCTCGCGCAATGCCTGCTCCAATTCCCGCTGCTCGGTGATGTCGGTGTTAGTCCCAAACCAGCGCGCAACTTTGCCCTCCGCATCGAACATTGGAAGCGCTCTCGAAAGAAACCATCTGTATTCACCGGTTTTGCTCCGTAACGGAAAGGTGTCCTCCCAAGGTTGACCGGTTGCAAATGCGATCTTAATGCTTTCAACCACTCGGGCGATCTCATCAGGGTGATGAACCTTCTGCCAACCCCATCCTTTCATCTCCTCTAGCGTGGTGCCGGTGTATTCGTACCAGCGGTCGTTGTACCAAAAAATGTAACCTTCGCTGTCGGCCATCCAGGCGAGCTGAGATATGGAGTTTGCCAGAGTCCGGAACTGCCGTTCCCGAGCCGCCGCCTCCGCGTGCGTAGCGCGATGAAGCAAATCTAATTGGCCAGCGACTGATGCGATCACGTTTAGCAAGCGCTCATTTTCGGCGCGGGACTCGCGCATAAAAAATTCGACGACAGCGATGACCCGATCCCCTGAAAGGATCGGAATTCCAACGCCCGTCTTCAAACCAGCGATCCTGGCGGCCGCGGATCGCGGAAAATTAGGATCGTCGGTGACGTTCTCAACCCAGGCCGGCCGTTTCGATTCCCACACCCGTCCGGGAAGTCCAACGCCGGGTTCAAAGTGAAATCCCTCAGAGGCGGTCCTGAAAGGTTTCAGCTCACCATCACCGCAATACCACGCCGAAACCAAATCAAGAGCAGTTCCTGATGGATTTGGCACCCATGCGTGTCCCAGCACCCAGCCCGTCTTTTCGCAAACGTCGCGAAGCACAACTTCCAAGGCCGACGATAGATCCTCGGCTGCCGCCAATTCTGTTGTGATCGTTTGGAGCAAACTAAGCTGCTCTTCACTTTCGTGGCGCTTCTGTTCCGCGCTTTGAGACGGATCAGCTTTCGTAGCATCGCTGCTCATAATCATAGGCAATGTTGGATTCCGGACGATCGAATGGAACCCTGAGTAATTTTCCTCAACCTCCTTAGGGCGAGTATTGGACTTTAGGCCTATAGCCCATAAGTCAAAGGAGGATGGGATTCAGTCGGTGACTACAGGTGCCACTCAAAATGGCCGGGAGAGATCTTGGAGAATACGTCGTTCTAGCAAAGCGACACTTTCAATACTGAGCAATCGTCCGGGGGCGGTGTGCCGTTCAGGTGCTCGAGGGTGCGATTGCGAATCTCGGCGATAGTCGGGCCATGGCGATTACTCGACCCGACAAGAAAGTCGACAAGCCGATCGAGAGAGGCGGTCTCCTGTTGCCGCCGGGTTTCAAAAACCCCATCCGAAAAGAGATACAATTCCGTCGGAAAGAGCAGCGGAACTTCTAACGTCGGGTAATTAGCGTCACCGAAACAACCGACCGGCGGACCGCTCGCGGCCAACTTCGGATTCTTGCATCCCGCCGCGCGGAGAACTGCGGGAGGATGGCCACCACCAGCATAGCGTAATGTTCCGTGTGCCAGATCCGCGATCCCGTACCAGATTGTGAAGTAGAGGTGATCATGCGATTGCGAGAAGTAAACTCGGTTCAACGCGCGCAGCACTGCACCGGGATCGCCCCAATCAGTCTCTGCGAGGCCGCAGGTGCGCAGCGTGTCGATGATGGAAACTGCCAGCAATGCGGATTTCACGCCGTGCCCAGAAACGTCCAACAAGTAAAAGGCGAACCGCTCAGGATCGATCCAATGATAACCAAGCCCATCTCCGCCAAGTTGCGCAGAAGTGGTCATGAACCAATCTGCTGAGATCCGTTCCTCAGCGATGGGTCGAGGCAAAAGCGACATCACGTAATCCAGTGCGCCCGCGAGCTCCGCATTCAGTGCTTCCTGCGTCGTGCGCGCGTCTGCGTTGGGTGATGTCGCGGAAGCTCCATACACGGCCAACGTTCCGCTGCTTGATCAGTTGAATTGCCGAATTCTGCTCGAAAACGCGGCCGTCCTTGAACTCCAATACATCGAAAGTTTCGGGCGGCGACGAGGCGACAATTTCGTGGATGCGTGCCAGATACCCGGCCCGCTCTTTCAACTGGGGGCTAATGTAATTCCACAGCTCACTAGCATGAGCCGATATCATCATGTGAGGCGGAATTCCCCAAAACTTGACGTACTTCTCGTTAAATTCCCTGACGTAATTCGCCTGGTCCGTGACGAGAATAGCGTCCGTGGTGGACTCGAGCGTGGCAGGCATGATCGCGAGCGCCGTGTCCAGTTCATCGGTGCCCTGTTCACCGCTTATGCCCCTGTGCGCTTCGTTAGGTCTTTGGTCGCTTTGGCGCTCTGCTTGCGGGTCGTGCCCGGCCGACACAACATTTGTGGAAAGGCCATGATCTTTCATCGCGTCACGTAACGCGACGCTAGCACGCTCAAAGCCCTGAGCGTCGCGAATACCCCTCAGTCATAAAACGATAGCCGAGAAGATGGAAGCAAATCTGAAAACGCTTCGGTGGTTTTCGGACCGCCAAAGGCGATCACTTGGCCGCGATTTGCGATGGGGACTTCACGCAGCGGAAACCGAGGTGGTTCGTCCCGGTGTTCACTTCGCCTTTGCCGCGCGTCCCGACAATGTAGCGAGAACAATATTGCTCATTGCAAAGAAACGAGCCGCCGCGATGGACTCGCTTCTTCTCGTTAGGCTCAGCCGGATCAAAAGGTGAATCCGGCCCCTGCGGGTTGCGCGCCACCTCGCCTTTGTCCGCAAGCGTTTTATAGTAATCAGGCCGATACCAGTCGCTGCACCATTCCCAAACGTTTCCGGCCATGTCGTATAGGCCGTAGCCATTCGGCGGAAACGATTTCACCGGGGAGATCCCGGCGAAACCGTCTTCGCCCGTGTCTTTCACTGGAAATGTTCCCTGCCATGTGTTCGCCATCCATTTTCCGCCCGGACGAAATTCATCGCCCCAGACGTATGTTTTTCCTGACAAACCGCCGCGCGCGGCAAATTCAACCTCCGCTTCGGTCGGCAAACGTTTGCCCGCCCATTTCGCGTACGCTTCCGCGTCAGGATACGCAATCTCGACCACCGGATAGTTCTCCTTGCCTTTTATATCGCTTTGCGGACCGACCGGGTGGCGCCAGTTCGCACCTTTGATGTAGCTCCACCATTGATAGTGATCGTTGAGGGGAACTTCGTGATCGGTCGGCGCAAAAACGACCGCACCCGCCACGAGATTCTCCTCCGGCGCAGTTGGGAATTCCTCTTTCGTTGGCTTGCGTTCAGCAATCGTAATGTAACTCGTTGCCCTGACGAACTTCTCAAACTGCGCATTGGTCACCGGAGTCGCATCCATCCAGAAAGCATCTACGTACACACGATGCACCGGCTGTGAGTCATTCGAAGCCATCGGCATTGCATGACTTCCTTCGCCGTCCATCACCGCGCCCATGGAAAATTCGCCGCCGGGAATCCACGCCATCCCTTCGGGCGCTTTGCCTGACGGCGAATTCTTGTTTGCGACAGTCGGCTGAAATTCCGCCGTGCCGCAAAACGCCGACGCTTCGGTTAGGACAATGATCGCGCAAAGGACAAGTGTTCGATGCGTTCGGTGTTTCATTGAGTTTTTCGTTTAAACTGCGACCCAGCGGCCGGGCGCTATTCGGTTCTCCCGGTCGGTTTGTCTTTTTGTGCGATCAAAATCTGGAAGTTGGGAGGGCTCTCCGTCGTCGGCTGTCAATCCTTTTGGCTCTGACGCAAGTCGGCCTTGCCCCGCTAGGCAGCCGGCTCCGAATGTAGTTCTCGATGCTTTTGTGGCAGATCAGCCGCCGGCAAATCGGAGTCAAGAAAACCGAGCGCGTGCGGGACCTTGATAACACGCACTCCAGCCTTGCGCTGTTGCTCGACAATTTGATCGCGGAACGCCTGCATTCGAGTCCAATGCACCTTCGGCCGGAAATGGTGTTCGGCATGGTAGCCATTGTAGAACCACGTCCAGTTATAGAGCTTGCCGTAGGTGCTCACGCCCCAGGCAATCGGCTCGTCGGGATTGCCGCCGTAATGCCGATAGTAGCCGTTCAGATAAGAGAGGCAGTGGCCAAAATACCAAAACGGCAAAAGGAAACAGATGTAATGCCAGTTCAGAATACCGAGGATCACAAAAGTCGTGACGAAACACGCCAGTTCGAACACTCCCCAAAACGCCGAGCGCGGATTTTTTCGTTTTAGTTCCTTCAAAACGGTCTTGGGATCTTCGCGAAAGAAGCTCACGAACGTGTATTTCAACGGATGTTCCGCTTCACCCTCGTGGCCGTGCTTATAAATCGAAATCCAATCGATCGTGTCACCATGATCGTCGGGCCGGTCGGCGTTGCCCTTGTGATGCTGCATGTGAATGCACTCGTAGAAAACCTGGCCGAAACCAACCGTAATCGATTCCATAATGCTGAATAACCGATTCAACAGCGACGAACGAAAATACGGGTTGTGAATGAAGTTGTGAGAAATGCCGTTGATGTTCCACGAAATGCTGACCGAATAAATAAAACCGAGAATCAGCATGACCCAGAGCGGGACGCGCGGGAAAAGGTAAAACATGCCGAAGAAGTAGACGCAGTGCAGAACGCCTGCCGCGACAGGGACTATGTCCCAGCGTGTGTGCGCAAAGATCCTGGAATTTGTCTTCGGACGCTCGATCGCGACCAATTCACTCGAAGATGCTGGCATTGTGTTCAGGAACCCTTGTTGGAATACACAATTTTCACGGATAAATCCAGTCGGAAATTCTCGTTCCGATTTGCCGCCGGCCGAAGGGACATCACATTGCGGAAAGGGCCAGCCGAACGGCGGTGAGAAATTCCTCATCGTCGAATGGCTTGGTGAAAAAAGCTGACGCGCCGGCTTTCAGAGAGGTGGAACGAACGAGCGGATCATCTTTTCCGGTAAACATGATGACGCGCGTCGAAGGCGAAAGCTCCCGCAACCGCGATTGAACCTCGAGGCCGTTCATGAGCGGCATCCAAACATCAATGATGGCAACCGTAGGCCGATGAAGCTTCACATACTTTAGAAACGGACCTGGATCGCTGAATTGTTCGGGGTGCCAACCTGCCGACATGAGAAGCCGATTGAGGCCTCTCAAGACGGAAGGATCGTCGTCGAGGAGACAGATCATATCTGGGCGTGGAGCATGCAAAACAAGTGAATACTACGCTCGCGTTCGACGCAGCCATATTAGACCTTAGTCTCACACCACCTAGGGAACGCGGTCTGTGCTGTTTCGACCAAACACACCAAGTCAGCTACCGACACGATGCCCAGTTTTTCATTACGCGACCGCGGTGAACCTTGATGGTCTTTCCGCAGTGCCTAGCTCGCCAGCAATCTGTTATTCAACATACCTGTAACTACCACGTAAATCACTTCGAACTCACGCGGTGTTAACAAGTCCAAAAGACGGCGGCCTGCCGCTTTCTCGATGGCGCGCCGTCGTTGCTCCGCAACACGCGCGAGCACGCGCTCAACCTGACTCGCTCTTGTTAACCGGCCGAACCCAATAACCGTGACACGCCTTTTCGAACCGATGCGTCGTCATCGATTAAAATACCATGCTGTTCGAAGCAATTATGGCGAAGATCCATTGGCCGGAAGGACAAATTCAAACTGCGCTCCACCTCCATCAACGTTTTCAATTGTGATCGTGCCGGCGTGCGATTCAACAATCGATCGCACAATTGCCAGGCCCATCCCCAGTCCTTCGTTCTTAGTAGTGAAGAACGGATCGAACACACGGTCCCGCATCTCTTCTGAAATGCCGGCACCGTAATCACGCACGCTCGTGCGAACTGTGGCGTCACTGTTTGATTGCGTGGCGATCACGACCTTGCGCCTGGGAAGCGGTGTGTCTCGCATCGCGTCAAATGCGTTGATCACAAGATTCAGTAACACCTGTTGAAGTTGAACCGGGTCACCTTCGATGACCTGCAAACTCGCATCGAGTGATGTTTCCAGCTGGCACGAACGCAGCACGGCATCGGGAGATAGCATGCGCACTGCGTCCATCACCACCTCGTTGAGATCAACCGAGTGACGCGCCACCTGATCTTTCTTTACCATCCCGCGAATACCGAGGATTACATCGCTGGCGCGGCGACCATCTGCGATGATGTCACCGAGCAGTTCGCTAATTTCCCGCAGATCAACGTCTCCCTTATCGATAAATCGCTGTCCGGCTGAGGCGTTACTGAGGATTCCAGCCAACGGTTGATTTAATTCGTGGGCGATGGACGCAGACATTTCACCCATTAACGCCACACGACTGAGATGAGATAGCTCTGCGCGATCGCGCTGCGCATCAAGTTCGGCCTGTCTACGCGCCGTGATATCGATGCTGATTCCCAACAGCCGTGCCGGTTTTCCGGCGTCATCAAAGTGGACGCTGCCTCGCGTTGACATCCAACGCACGATTCCGTCGGGGAGAATTAATCGATACTCGGAATCAAAATCTTCCCCGCTTTGAATGGCATCGTCGATTGTGTGTCGCACCTGATCGCGATCATCAGGATGCAGCCTGCAAATAAAATCTTCCAACGCGATTTTGCCGGGAGCAGGCGATCCAAGAAGCCCTCGCCGCGCATTGGTGGCCCAAATCTCATCTTTACTCAGGTCCCATTCCCAAATACCGAGATTTGCCGCGGCCGCTGCCAATCGCATGCGCTCCTCACTTTGTCGCAATGCCTCGTCTTTAGTCATCAATTCGGTGACATCCACGCACGATCCGATGTAACCGGCGAATTTTCCTTGCTCATCATAACGTGGGACGCCCTGATCCGATATCCAGCGATACTCGCCATCGTTTCGTCTCAACCGGTATTGCATAACGAATGGCCGTCGCGCATCGAATGCCTTGGTGTAAGCCGCGAGGCACTTTTGCAGGTCATCTCGATACACACCTTCAGCCCAGCCATTACCAAGCTCCTGTTCCGTGCTGCGGCCGGTAAAATCCAACCATGGCTTGTTGAAGAAAGTGCAGAGCTTGTCGACTCCGGCCACCCAGATCAGAACGGGCGCGGCATCCGCCATGATCCGAAATCGCGACTCGCTTTCGCGCAACTCTGTCTGTCCAGTTACTCGCTCCTCGCTCACTGTCGCCAGGAACAACAGCGGAGTCGCCAGAACGATTAGAAATATCTGAATCGAAAGCGCGTTTTGTTCAGGCGTTTCGCCGGAGAACGGCCCATGGCCGTGGGATGCACTCCAAATCGCCAGGAAACCGACAATCGAGATGGCGGTGCTTGCTCCCAACGCGCCGAATCGTACCGCTGCCCAAATCAAGAATGGCAGAGGGAGAAAAAGAAGCACCAAATCGACGCCCGCTCCAAACTCGTAAAGCACAGCGTAGCTGAGCAGCAACAGACTAACAAAGAGAACAGATGCTTCCAAATAACGCGAAAGCCGGCCGGTTCGCAGGGCCGAAATTCCGGTCGTCGCCCACGTTACGATCAACGGCACGATTATTAACGCCGCGAGCGCATTCGAAAAGAGTCGTATCCGGATCAGCTCCCAGTAGCCGTCCTGTCCCCAATGATTCCATACCACAAACGCGGCGTCTAAAAACGAGGACAGAAACGGACCAATGAATACCACGCAAAGGCAAAAAAGGCCCACGGTGCGAAGGGTTGTGAAGCGAATAGGCCCACCAACCAGGTAGCGCATCAAGCCGGCTCCGATTACTGCTTCGCAGCAGTTGCTGACAAACCAGCTCAAAATCATCAGGGGCGGAACGTGACTCTGCAATTGCGCCGCCAAGTGCGCCGGAAACGCAGCTAATAACACGAGCCACCAGTTGCGCCGCGGCGTCAGCAGGAGCGCTGCAACTACGATACCATTCGGAGGCCAAAGAACGGAGACAGGATGAGGTTGAAACGTGAGTGCAAAACCGATTTTGCATCCAAGGTAATATCCAGCGAACACCCATAATGAGGTTGCGAAAAGACGCCGATCGAAAAGCGCGCCGAAAGTGCTGCCGTTCCGCACTACCGATTGCATGTTCGCAGCTTCTAAAGATACGGAACTACCCTTCATCTTCAGCGACCCTCATTTTATCCTTGGCTTCGAGGGGAACGCTTTGTCGGGTGACGAGAAAATAGATCGGATGCAGAAACTAGTCTCGATACGACTGTCGCGATTGCGGTGCCCATAGCCATAAGAATGCCTGCCCGTAGATGGCAACTTCTTTCCACGGCACCCCGCATTATTACATGACCGCAACCTTGGAAGAAGCGTTATTTTCGGCACGACTTTTTCGATCTCGCTCCGATTGGTTATCTTATGGAAGTGCCAGGGAGGGGACTCGAACCCCTACGGATTTCTCCACCAGATCCTAAGTCTGGCGCGTCTGCCAATTTCGCCACCCCGGCATCGTTGATTATGAGGGACTTACGTTTAAGTATGTATAACTAAATATTGCTTGTGCTAGTGGTTGTGCTAGAGTTATGTCGTGCAAAGTAAAGCAATGAAAGGACGATCTAATTCTCATCAAACTTTGCCTGCACGAGCCACGGTCCATGCGCAAAAGCCGCAGTTGCCTCTTAAAAATCATTTCGCCAAGTTTATGCCGGTCCGCGACTCCCGCAATCGCCGGGTCCGCGGACTTTACCAGCGTAACGGCCGATATTACGCGCAGCTTTGGGTTGATTGCGGCTACGGCAAGAAATCGCCCCGGCGCTTTCCTCTCTTCACTCCTGACAACTTGCCCGCGCGCACTTTGCAGGAAGCCAGGGAGGCGCTGGAAGTAAAACGGCATGAGCGCCGCGAAGACGCGCTGCCACTACTCGGCCGTAAACCAATTTTTGGTGACTACTGTGATGCGTACTTCGAAAAAGCGAGAGTGCAGCGGAAACGGCCAGGGACGGTGGAAAATGAGCGCCAGGCGATCGCGCGCTGGCGCTCCCAGTTGGCTCACCTTCGAATCGACAAGATCACAACGCCTATGATCACCGGCTTCCTGGAGAAGCGATTAAAGGGAGGCGCGTTCGGCGGACGAAAATTGGAGGCGGTGTCGCAACGAACAGCAAATCTGGATTTGATGACGCTGCGCAACGTACTCAAAGCGGCAATTGACGACGGTTATTTGCGGGATCTACCGAAAATGAAAATGCTGGCGGAGCCGCCCACTCCGAAGCGGCAACTTTTGATGCCGGCGGAATTTGATCGACTAATCGCGGCTACGCGGACCCATTGCAAAAAGAATGGCGAACAGCTTGCAGATTATTTGCGCTTTTTGGCATTCAGTGGCGCGCGCGAGCAGGAGGCTTTGCGCATAAAGTGGGATGACGTCGATTTTGCGCGGAAACGGGTGACGATCGGAGCGGACCAGCTCTCGAAGAATTGGGAGAGCAGGACTGTGGAATTTAATTCACAGCTTGGCGCGTTACTGCAAGAAATGCGCCGGCGCCGTGCTCCAGATTGCGCCTGGTTGTTTCCTTCGCCGCATCGCGGCCCGCGCGACGAACATGCGCGGAGCTTTCGTGAAAGTCTAAAAATCGCGCGCAAGGCGGCAGACCTTGAATGGGTCGGCTTTCACGATCTTCGCCATTACTTCTGCTCGATGTGTGTGATGGCGGGAATTGATTTCATGACCATTGCGACTTGGCTCGGGCACAAGGATGGCGGAATTTTAGTGGGCAAGGTTTACGGGCATTTATTGGATGAGCATCGGCAACGCGCAGCCAAACAAGTGCATTTCGGTCTGGCGGTGGTTCCGAGTAAGCGACCAATTAAGATGCGCCCGTAGCTTCTTCGGCTTACGTCGGGCTGATTTTTCCCTCTACCCATTGGGTCAATTTGTCGCCAGGGGTCTGGAACCTATGCACTAACCCCTGCCCTTTTTTTGCTTTCATAACATAGTCATTTATAGGAGTTTATTTATCATAGGGCATAGGTGTATAGGGTAGGATAGGGTACAGTTAACTCACTGATAAAAAAATGGTTTTGTATTTCACAAACAAAAAAAGATAGGGGGAGTGAAATACCACCCTTGACCTATGCTACCCATGCAACTTCATAGGTGAAATTCCTGCAGGGGTTGACCACCACCGTGGAGAAGGAATCTCTTTTTGTCGCAAAGCGAAGTAGGTGGCTCCGCCGCATGTCGCTTTTTTGTATCAGACCAAAATTTGAATGTCTCATTTTGGGCTGAAAAGCAGGCTAAAAGCGCGCGAGTGAGACATGTCGCATTTCATGTCGCACTGGCCGTTTTTTCGGTTTCGGGGGCCGGTCTTCGATGAATTTCGCTAATGATTATGCGCCAACTTGTCCCTAGCCGATTCATTACATCCTCCCAAGCGGTTTTCAAACTACCTTAAGTTGACAGGCCAGCCGTTCGTATGC
>JBARAJ010000063.1:0-57720 GCA_049791915.1 Candidatus Udaeobacter sp. | reverse complement strand
TTCATAACGTACGGCTCGCAGTACACGACCGGGCAACGGTAAAGACGCGTGGCCAGCAAATTGCGCGCATACACATAACCGCTGGTACCGACTTTGGTCGTGCTGTTAGTGGTCGGATACGCGTACGAGGGCAGGCCAGTCTCGCGCGCCATTGCCACAGCAATCGCATCCGCCAGCGGCAACTCCTCGTCGTACGCGCGACTCAGGAGCCGCCGGATCATTTCGAAACGTTGGTCATCGAATTCCAGCTCCTCGGGCAAATACGATCCGTTAACCAGCAAGTGAAAATGATTCGTGTCGGTCAACATCGGACTACTTGGGTCGCCCCATCCTTCAGCGTTGAAATGCAAACACAGGACAAGGTCAGGATGCAGTTTGAAATTCACCAGCGCCGCGCGGCGCCGAATCTCACTGTAGCGGTAGAACAGGATTTCGCTTTGCCATCGGATGGTCTTCTCTTTCTCCGGATCAGTCGAATCAAGAACTTCGGCGCGCGGCTGCGGCACGCCATTTCTAATGAGAATCTTCCTGGCTAACTTGCGAAAATCATCCGGACGCTTGGCCGTGGTCGGTTCATCGTCATTTCGGACAAACGAAACGTTCGCACCGAGATCGCGCAATCGCGTTGCCAACAATCGCGCCACGCACAATGTCAAATCACCCTCTTGAACCGGCTTGCTGTCGCCGACCTGAAACCAGCGCTCCTCCATCTTCGCCCAGTTCCCGCCGAGATGCCCCGGGTCGAGCGCGATTTTTAGACCGGAGAGCGGCTTCTCTCGTTTCGTTGGGGACAAAGAGTTCGCCGGTCGCCACAGCCGCGGCACCCGTTTCCGGGCCGAATCACTGTCAGCAAACCGCAAGGTGAAAAACTTCTGCGCATCGCGATTCATGAGGACCCGCGCTGAGTCATCTTTTATTTCGATCAAATCGGACGCGCAGCCGTGAGTGCCATAGACATCTTTGATCAGGTGCGCGAACTCATCACGCGTGATTGTCTGTTGGTACTGTTCGAGAACATCCCATCGCGGCTTGTTCCCAAGGACGCTAATGTTGTCAGCAGCCTGGAGACCTGCTGCAAAGATCGCCGTGAATAAAAATGCTGAAACTCTGACGACCCGCCTTCGCCATTGTACGGTGTGCCAGGCGAATCGCTTTGCCGCGTTGGATGGGTGAACGTTTAAATCGTTGAATCGCAAGTCCGATGTAACTATGTAACGATTCAACGAAGGATGCCTCTCATGTTAACGATTCTTTTCCTTGGCGATATTGTTGGCCAACCCGGCCGCGCCGCGGTAATAGCCCGGTTGCCGGACCTCAAGGCGAAATACGCGTTGGATTTCATCATCGTCAACGGCGAGAACGCTGCGGGCGGCCGCGGTATTACTGGCAAAATCACCATCGATCTTTTGCGCGCCGGCGTCTCAGTTATCACAAGCGGCGACCATATCTGGGACCAGAAAGAGATTCTTTCGTTCATCGATACCGAACCCCGTTTGTTGCGGCCAGTGAATTATCCCGACGGCGCGCCGGGTAGCGGATCGATCATCCTTGAAACGGCCAAGGGAAAAATCGGCGTCATCAACGTCCAGGGGCGCACGTTCATGCAGCCGATTCTGGACAACCCATTTCGTGCTGTCGAAGCAGCAGTCACGAAAATGCGAAACGAAACGACGAACATTATCGTCGACGCGCATGGCGAAACGACGAGCGAAAAAATTGCGCTCGGCCGATTTCTGGACGGCAAAGTGTCCGCTGTCCTCGGCACCCATACTCACGTTCAGACAGCCGATGAGCAAATCTTCCCCGGTGGCACGGCTTTCTTATGCGACGCTGGAATGTGCGGGCCCGTAAATTCCATCCTGGGACGCGCCGTGGACCCGATCCTGAATCGGTTTATCTCGAATCTGCCGTCATCGTTTCCAGTAGCCGCCGGCGAAGTACGCTTGCGCGGCGCGGTCGTTCAAATTGATGAGCTGACCGGTCGCGCGGTGAGCATTACGCGGGTGGATGAGCCCGTGCCGCATGCATCCGTCGCATCAGAGCAGGAGCCAAAGACGAATATCGAGAATTCGTCGTCGTCCGAACAGACTTGAAACTGTTGAACTTACAGCCAACTATTCACGCTTCTAGGTTCGAATTGTCTAAAGAGTATTAACGTCTAACAGAAATCTATGAACAGATCCTTTACTTTTATTTTAATGACGTCTTTGGCCCTGTGCGGTTCACAGGTATGCCCGGCAGCAAAAAAAGAGAGTGCCGAAGCGAACAAAAAGAATCCCGAAGCGAACAAACTCGCCCTCGAGGGTGCTCAGGCCGCTAAAAGCCAGGACTGGGATAAAGCGGTTGATTTGCTCAAGAAAGCCACCGCCATGGACCACAAATATGGGGACGAGCTCTCAGCAGTCTATCAACAACGCGGATATGCGGCTGCAAATGACCAGCGATACGGGGACGCCATCAGCGACTACAACGAAGCCCTTAAACTCACTCCGCAACAAGCACCGCGCATTCATGAGCAACGTGCGGCGGTCGAAATGAAGATACAGGATTACGACAAAGCTCTCGCCGACTACTCCGAGCTTACCAAACTGAAGCCGAACGAGATCCGATACCTGAATTATCGCGCGTACATCTACGAGCTAAAAAACGATCTTCAAAATTCGTTGGCCGAGAACGAAAAGATTTTGAAGCTGGATCCCAACAATCAGGATGCGAAGACGCGCAAGCAACGACTTGAACAAAAGATTGCCGAAAGGACGCCGCTTACTCCTCCACCGCGAACGCCCACGCCTTCGCCAGCAGGCAAAAAGAAGCCCTAAGAAAGCGCCTTCGACACCTAGTTCGACTGCGTCGTTTTGGACGCGGTAAATTATGGCTCGGTCAATGCAGCAGCTTCTTCGCTTTCCTCATCTGTTCTCGGCGCTGTGAATTTTCGTTTCCGGCGGTTCGCTGGCAAAGGCGCCAGAGTCATGGTGATATTGCGACCGGCGATCTTCGGGTCGGTTTCTACCTGCGACATGCTGGAAAGATCGTCGCGAACTTTCCCCACCAGATGAGTCCCAAGCTCCTGGTGCGCCATTTCGCGGCCGCGGAATTGCAACTGAACACGCACCTTGTTGCCGCGATCCAGGAATTCCTCGGCGTGCCGGACTTTCGTCAGATAATCGTGCTCGTCGATGTTAACGCGGAACTTGATTTCCTTCAGTTTCGAGCCGGACGGTTTCTTATCTTTCGAGTGTTTGGAAATGTCGTATCGGAACTTTCCGAAATCGACAATCTTGCACACAGGCGGATTCGCCGTCGGCGCGATTTCGACCAAATCCTGGCCGAGAGTTTGAGCCTTACGCAGGGCGTCGGTTAATCTCATGACGCCGAGCTGTTCGCCGCTGGACCCTATAATGACTCGGACTTCGCGAGCGCGAATCCGACCGTTTACACGAATTTGTGGTTGCAGATTAGTTCAATCTCCTCAACGGCGAAGCGGGAGTGCGCCGCGCCACCGTATTACATTTATCGCAACTTCAGGCGTCAGCATTCGCAAACGCCAGGGCACTCTTTCTTCGCCACGGCTGCGATTCACCGCAACGAAGTGCTCGCTTAAAGTTCGCAAGCCGAGGAGAAGTTGTAGGCAACAATTTCGCACTGGCAAGGTCAAACTCGTAACGATCAGGTGTCGATCTCCGGAACCTCACTTTGCCGGCGGATCGCCAAAGTGCACTTTGTGCGCAGCGTACGCAGCCGCATCGTCTAGCATTGAATCGATTGTCGCTGCCAATGGCTCGAGTTTGACCACTCCGGAAAAAATGGCGCGATCCCCGATTTCAGTATCAATCACAAACGCCGGTCGTTGCGTGATCTGTAATGCGCGGAATTCGGACGTCGATGCTCGAACTCTCTTCTCAATCGCTGGCGATTTCGCGCGCTCGAGCAATTTATCGGCTTCGATACCGGCAGCTTCTGCCGCGATTTCAGCCGCAGTATTCCAATCAGCGACGTTTTTGCCTGCGCGCAGCGTGGCGCGAGCAAGCGCGAGCCGGACACGATCATCAGTGAAACCAAAATCCTTTGCCGCTTCGGCCACGGAATTCGGCGCGAGCCATTCTGGAAGATTTGGATCGTACCAGTCAGTGTTGAGCATGAACGCAGAACGCATCATCATCCCGCTGCGTCGATAGAACCATTGCTCCTGCTCGCGTGAAGTTGGCAAACCACCGGGGTCCATCAGCGCGATTTTCCACTGAAACTGAACCCGCCCGTCATAGCGCCTTTTCAATTCCGCCCATGTCGGCTCGGACCAGAAACACCAGCTTGAAACGACATCAAGATAATCAGTGACAGTGATGGTCATGCTTGAATGTTAAAAAGGTTAAGGGAGTTACAAAATTTAAAAGTTACCAAGTTGAAGCATCGAACTAGCCATGTCTATGCTTGTCATGTTGAGCGGAGCGAAACATCTCTGATTTTATTTTGGCACCGCTGTCAGAAAACAATCAGAGATTCTTCGCTTCGCTCAGAATGACAACAATGTCGTTTTCGTTTTAACACTTCAACGCTTTAACGAATCACGACGGTTTCCGCATCTCTCGCTTGAATCTCAATCACATCTTTCTTTTCCTTGCGATCGTTTCGCCGCTGCTCGTCCTGGCTCGTGCGTGGCGACCCAGCGCGCCCTATCACGGCTGGCGGCTCGCGGCGCTCGTTGTGCTGGCAGTTACCACTGTTGCATGGTTTCTCTGGCCTGATGTCAGCGGATACGTCGGCGGCGCAACATGGTTCCTCTTGCTTTTTCTGCCGACGATCACATTGCGAAAGATAACGCAACTCGCTGCACAAGGAGATTATGAATCCGCTGGAAGACTTGGTGCGGCTCTCCAGATTTTGCACCCCAGCACCGAACTGCGCGAGCAAGTCCGCTTATTTCGTCATTTGAAGTCTAACACTGCACATCCGCGCGCATTCAGTTCGGTGCCCGCCGATCACGATATGGCCTCTTCCACTCGGCGAAATCAGCTTCGAAGCGCGCCTGCCGTGTTCGTATTGATCCTAGTCAACGTGCTGGTTTTCCTATTCGAGATTTTTGTTGGGGGCTGGAACAATCCAGAAGTTCTGCATTGGATTGGCGCGGTCGAGCCGGATGCGGTTGTTGCGCAAGGCGAATACTGGCGCCTGGGCACAGCGCTTTTTCTACACGCCGGCTTTTTGCATCTCGCGTTCAATCTTTTCGCGCTTTACGTTCTCGGCCCGCCGCTCGAACGCTCCATCGGCACGATCCGATTTCTCGCGTGCTATCTAATTTCCGGGCTCGCATCCAGCGCAGGGGTTGTTGCTTTGAATGAGATCGGGCTGGTTCAGGTCGGCCAACTCATAGGCGCGTCAGGCTGCATCATGGGCGTGGTCGGCGCATGGGCGGGACTCTTACTGCGACATCGTCATGCGCCATTCGCGAAACAGCGGCTCGCAAACATCGGCCTGATCGTCGCGATCCAAATCGCATTCGATCTTTCCACGCCGCAGGTCAGCATGGCCGCGCACATGTGCGGATTGGTTGCCGGATTTTTTCTCGGGCTCCTCCTCGCACCGCGTGCTGCAGCCGGGGGCGGTGACGCCGGCTGGAGCTACTAGTGTCTCAACTCTGAAATCCCGCGAGCGGAATGACCCACTACTTGCCGTATGAGGTTTTCTTGATTAACTGCGGCTCTGTCCGTCGGGGTATTTGAATGGTAATTCACCGAATCTGCTTCCTCGCAGCCGGAGTCAACGCCCCCGGCTACAGAACTCGCTAGAACACATGCCGACTTTTCAAACTTACAACGTCACCCCGATCCTGCCGGCGACGCTCGAGCCACTACGGGAACTGAGTTTCAATCTCTGGTGGACATGGGAACCAGCGGCCCGCCGATTGTTCCGGGAACTCGACCCCGAGCTTTGGGACCAGACCAATCACAATCCGGTGCGCATGCTGCAGCTTTCGCGGCAATCCCGCCTTGAAGAGCTCGCACAGGACAAAAATTTTTTACGGGAACTCAAACAGGTTTTCCAGGATTTTGAGAAATATCTCGGCCGCCAGGACACCTACGGGAAGACGGGACCCGGCGCCGCGATCAAGAATCCAATCGCCTACTTTTCCGCAGAGTTCGGTTTTCATGAATCAATTCCGAATTACTCCGGCGGCCTCGGCATTCTGGCCGGCGATCATTGCAAATCGGCGAGCGATCTTGATCTGAATTTTGTTGCGATTGGTCTCCTCTATCGCCACGGCTATTTCCGGCAACGGATCGATAAGGATGGCATTCAGGCCGCGATTAATCTGAACCAAAATTTTTACCACCTGCCAATCCGCGAAGCTCGCCGTGGCGAAATGAAGCTTCTCATTTCGGTGCCGATTCTCGATCGGGAAGTCTTCGCCAGGGTTTGGGAACTGCGCGTCGGGCGCGTGAACGTCTATCTCCTCGACACCGACATTCCTGAGAACGGTCCGGAGGACCGGCGCATCACGGCAGAACTTTACGGCGGTGATCTCGAGATGCGCATGCGCCAGGAAATCATTCTCGGGATCGGCGGCGTGAAAGCGCTTACCGCGCTCGGGGTCCAGCCAGACGTGTTCCACATGAATGAAGGACACTCAGCCTTCCTCGCGCTGGAGCGGATCCGTCTGAACGTGATCGAGAAAAAGCTCAATTTTTATTCGGCGCTGCAAGTCGTCGCAGCAGCGAATGTTTTCACCACGCACACTCCGGTTCCCGCCGGCAACGACTCCTTCTCGCGGGAATTGATGCAAAAATATTTCGGGAAATTCGCAAAGGAACTAAACGTTCCATTCGAGGAACTGTTCTCATTCGGCCACACGCGTCTCAACCCCGACGAGCCCTTCAGTATGACTATCCTGGCGTTGCGGCTCAGTAGGCACGCGAATGGCGTCAGCAAATTGCACGGTGAAGTGAGCCGATCGCTGTGGAAAGACGTGTGGTCGGGCGTGCCGATGCACGAGGTGCCGATCACCAGTATCACGAATGGCGCGCACACCAAGACTTGGATGGCACCCGAATTTGCGGCGCTTTATCGCAAGCATCTCGGCGATTGGGAGGAGCACCTGACTGAACCCGATTTTTGGCGCGGCGTCATCGACATTCCCGACGCGCAACTGTGGGAGACGCATCAACAACTCAAACGCCGCCTGATTGATTTTGTTCGCGACCGCGAACGACAGCGCCGCGAACGACTGGGCGAATCGCCGGAATCAATTCGCGGAGTTAATCGCATTCTTGATCCGGAAATTTTGACCGTCGGTTTCGCGCGCCGATTCGCCACTTACAAGCGCGGCGCACTTTTGTTTAGCGACAAGGAACGATTGAAGCGACTGGTGAACGATTCGACGCGTCCGGTGCAATTCATTTTTGCAGGCAAGGCGCATCCACGCGATGAAGCAGGCAAGGCGCTGATCCAGGAAGTCTACAAATTCAGCCGCGAGCCAGGTCTGGAAACTCGCGTCATTTTCGTGGAGAACTATGACAGCTATATCGCGCGACGCCTCGTGCAGGGAGTCGACCTCTGGCTGAATCATCCGCTGCGTCCGTTGGAAGCAAGCGGCACCAGCGGAATGAAAGCGGCGCCGAACGCCGGGATCAATCTTAGCGTGCTCGATGGCTGGTGGCGCGAGGGTTTTAACGGCAGCAACGGATGGGCTATCGGCGGCGAGATCGATGACGGCAGTACGGAATTTCAAAACGAAGTGGACGCAAGCAGCCTTTATCAATTGCTCGAGAACCAGATCGTTCCGCTTTATTACGCAAAACCGGACGGCAAACTTCCCCTCGCCTGGCTGCAATTAATGCGCGAATCCATTCGCAGCGTTACGCCCGTATTCAACACGCAGCGCATGGTAAAGGAATACACGGAACAACTTTATATTCCCGCCGCGCAAACATACGAAAATCTCTCCCGGGATGGCTGCAGCGCCGCGACGCACCTTAGCCAGTGGAAAGCGCAGATGCGCAAGGATTGGGCACAAGTGCAGGTCTCTGACGTGCAGGTAGCCAACAAACATCAGCAGAGCGTCTCGGTCGGCGAATCCTTGCAGATCAGCGCGCGCGTGCATCTGGGTGCACTTGATCCGCAACATGTGCGCGTCGAAGCGTATCATGGTGAAGTGGACAACGGTGACCTCCGTAATCCCACCGCCATTGTGCTCAATCAGAGCAGCCAGGCGGACGGGAACGGCAATTACATTTATGAGGGCAACATTCCCGCGACCGAAAGCGGCACCTACGGTTTCAGCGTGCGTGTCGTGCCGACGCACCCCTGTTTGATGCAAGCACACGAACTGCGCCTAATCACCTGGTCATAGCGATCGCGTTAATTACACAACTCACGCGAACAATTTCCGGTTATCGCTGCGTCAACCGCCCATTGAATTCGTCCGTGACGTCCACTCCCGCCCGCCGTAACCTCGGTGGAGGCGGCTCATCCGTGGTTTGAGGGCAGATTCGGCCCTCGTAGGCCACCGCTACAGAATGACTGGAATTAAGCAATCGATTGAAGCACGAATCGACCGGCTGCAGACCGGAGGGACCATCGACATGCATTTCGATTTGCCGATGGATTTGTACGAAAAACGCCAGCGCAGAGATGTTCTTGAAACGGACTTTTTGCCGGAACTCGAGGCAGGGAACGTCTCTGTTGTCGGCGCAGCGATTTACATTGAAGACCGCTATTTGCCCCAGAACGGGTTGCGCGTTGCGCTCGATCAAATTGCGCGCCTTTATGCCGAAACGGCAACTTCGGAGCGCTTCGCCATTTGCAAAAGTTATCGCGAAATTCAGGCCGCGCGAGAAACGGGCAAGATCGCCTTTCTCATTACGATGGAGGGCATCGAGCCGTTGGGTACCGACTTAAATCAATTGCGCGTGTTTTACGAACTCGGTGTGCGCGCAATCGGACTCACGCACGCCCGAGCTAATGCGGCGGGCCACGGCGGAGTTTTCGCGGCGAGCGGCTCGTCAGCTGAGGGGTTGACACCGTTTGGTCGCGACGTCGTGCATGAATGCGAAGCCCTCGGCGTGATTATTGATCTTGCGCACATCAATCCAGCAGGATTTGAAGAGATTCTCTCGATCACAACAAAGCCGCCGATCGTGTCACACACGAACGTCCGCCGGTACTACGACATCGAGCGAAACATCAGTGACGGACAGATCAAGATGATTGGCGAACGGCGCGGAGTGATTGGCGTCAACTCCATCCTCGTGAGCCCGCGAACAGAAGAAAGCACGCTCGACCACTACGTCGATCATATCGAGCACGTCGCGAAGTTGATCGGAATCGACAGCGTCGGGATCGGATTTGATTTCTTCGAGTTCATTTACCGACAGTGGCCCGAATCCAGACAGAAGGACCTCGCGGCAAAATTTACAACACCGCACTTTATTCCTGACCTAACGAACCATTCGCATGCGCGCAACCTCACCCGCAGATTGATCGAACGCGGATTCAGCGACGCTGACATCGAAAAGATTCTGTGCGGGAATTGGCTGCGGATCTTCAAAGAGTTGCTTTAGCCGGTGCTGGAACAGAGATCGTGTAAGTGATCAAGGCACAAACGATCACCATGCCAATCATGGCGAGGATAAATATTCCATCTGCGATCTTTTCCAGACGATGCATTCGGCGCAGCTAGCGCGAACGCAGCGCCCAATAAGAAAGCAGACAGGAAATCAGAAACAGAAGTGCGTCTCCAGCCAGAAAATCATCCGCCAGCGTATCCGCACGTCCAAGCGTAATGACCACACGAATCAATCCGATGACAGTCAGACAAACCCCCACCATGGCGGAAGAAACTGTGAAAATGTGGATGCAGATATCATGCTCCAGATGCGTGCCTGGGGCGCGGTACCTGTTCCTTTCTCCTTCCATGGCGATCCGTTGTTAGACCGATCGCGAAACCGACTGTTCAGACAATAATCGCTCTGATAGGAAACGGTGTCAGGTTCTTAATCTTGCTCTTCCTCCTGCTCTTGCTGATTCTGGCACAGTGAACGCTCGATTCGATCACGAGAGATTGAAAGTGTACCAAGCTTCACTCGAATTCATAAGCTGGGCTACGGAGTTGCTCTCGAATATTGATTGTAAAGCCGCTGTAAAAGATCAACTCGACCGCGCCTCGACCAGCATTCCGCTTAACATCGCGGACGGAAACGCGAAGTTTGCCATTAAGGACCGTTGCCGTTTTCTTGATTTTGCCCGCGGCTCAGCGCTGGAATGCGCAGCGTGCTTGGACGTTTTGGTTGCGAAGCGAGTGACTGATTTAGCCAGGATCATCTCGGGAAAGGAAAGACTCTTTGAAATTGTTTCCATGTTGATGGGTCTCATCAAAAGCCTGAGTTCAAGAGTAGCCGAAGAAGCGGGGGCATATTCGTTCTCGGCTGAGCTAGAGCAAGAGCACGAGCAAGAGTAAGAGTAAGAGCGGCCGAGAGCAGCTTTGAAATTCACTAATCTCACACGACACACGGAGATCGGCGCGAATTCGTACTATCTTGAGATTGGCCGACACCGGTTCCTTCTCGATTGCGGGATGCACCCGAAAAACACCGGAGAGGATGCGCTGCCTAATTTCAAAGCGATCGGCGACCGCAAGGTCGAGGCGATCCTGATGTCGCACGCGCATCAGGACCACATCGGCACCCTCCCTTTGGCCATGCGACGCTTTCCGGGCGCGCGGATTTTCATGACCGAGGGGACGGCCGAGGTCGGCAGCGTCCTTTTGCACAACTCAGTGAATGTGATGACGCGGCAACGTGAGGAGATCGGAGAAATGTCATATCCACTTTTCACGCACCGTGAAATCGACCGCGCATCGGAACGCTGGCGCCGGTGTCCGATGCGTCAGCGAATCTCCGTAGCCGGCGAACGGGCAGCCGAGCGCGAAAAGGACACGCTAACGTTCGAGTTCTTCGATGCAGGACATGTGCTCGGCTCGACTGGAGTAATGCTCCGCGCCGAAGGTCAAACTGTCTTTTACACCGGCGACGTCAATTTCGACGATCAAACAATCATGCAGGCAGCGATTTTCCCAGAGGAGAAACCTGATGTGCTGATCATGGAATGCACTCGCGGTGATCACGCGAAATCTGAGGGCTGGACCCGCACCGGTGAAGAGCGACGTCTGGCGGAGGCGCTCGCAGCCGCTTTCGAGCGTGATGCCTGCGTGCTGATGCCGGTGTTCGCGCTCGGTAAGACGCAGGAGATCCTCGCGATGCTCTACAAGTTTCGCCGTCAGCGGCTACTACCCGAATTTCCAATTTATATTGGTGGTCTCAGCTCGAAATTCACAGACATCTATGATCGCCGCACCCACACGACCCGGCGGCAATTGCCGCGCCTGAAACTCATGAAGGAAGTAGCGCCGTTCATCTTAAATGATGAAACCGTGCGCGGCACCGCGCTGCGCGGAGGACGCGCGTACGTTCTCTCCAGTGGGATGATGATCCCCAAAACGCTATCGAACGTCTTTGCGCGGCGAATCATCGAGAACCCTCAGCACTCGATCTTTTTTGTCGGCTACGCCAATCCAGAGTCGCCAGCCGGCCTTCTGCGGGAGGCGGCCCAAGGCGGCGAAGTAGCGCTCGATCCCGGTAAACCGCCACAACGCATCCGCAGCGACGTTGAACAGTTCCAGTTCAGCGCACACGCGACACGAGAGTCGCTCATCGATTATGCCAAAAAGATTTCGCCGAAAAAAATTCTTCTCGTGCACGGTGACTCGCCGGCAGTCGAGTGGATGCGCGCTACACTATCGAACGAACTTTCCGGCTCAGAGGTGATCGTACCTACACCTGGAGTGGAGGTAGAATTGTAATCCGTGATCCGAAGCTGACGCGCCACTAGAAGTTACAGTTCACCGATCACGCTGTCACCGTGCGCATCGCCTCCTGGAACATCAACTCCCTGCGCAAACGGCAGGACCGATTGTTTGCATGGCTTGAGGCAACACAACCAGACATTGTTTGCCTGCAGGAGACCAAATGCCCGGACGAACAGTTTCCGGTGCTCGCTTTGCTAGCGGCGGGCTATCGTTCGGCGTATCATGGAGAGAAATCGTACAACGGCGTAGCGATTCTCGCGAAGAACGAGCTGCACGAGGTTCGCGCGTCGCTTTGCGATGAAGTGGTCGATCCGCAGGCGCGCGTCATCGCAGCGACGGTTGACCGGTTGCGCGTGTTCTCGATTTACGCGCCTAATGGACAAGCCGTTGGCTCACCGGCGTATGAATATAAACTGCAGTGGTATCGGCGGCTCCGACACTGCGTTGCGAAAGAAAAATTTCCCGACCTGATCGTGTGCGGCGATTTCAATGTCGCTCCGGAAGACATCGATGTTTACGATGCCGACCTTTGGCAGGGGGCCATCATGGCTTCGGACGGCGAACGCGCGGCTTTTCGTGATTTGTGCAGCCTCGGCTTGCACGACACGCTTCGAATCCACCACAAGGAAGGAAAACTTTTCAGCTGGTGGGATTATCAAATGCGCGCCTTCGAAAAAAATCGTGGCCTGCGCATAGACGCTGTTCTGACAAGCGAATCGCTGGCGAAAAAATGCATCGCCTCCGGGATCGATCGCGAAATGCGTGCTGGAAAAGACCCTTCCGATCACGCTCCGGTGTGGGCGGAGTTTGCGGCCTAAGAACATCAATGCCTAACAAATCGAATCTTCGCGTTTCCAATCCGCCGCCAAAGCCGCTGCTGATCTGGGACGGCGACTGCGATTTTTGCCGGTTGTGGATCGAGCGTTGGCGCGAAATGACCATGGGTAAGGTCGATAGCACGCCTTATCAAAAAGCAACTGACCGCTTCCCCGAAATTCTACCGGATGAATTCAACCGCTCGCTGGTTTTAGTCCAACCGGACGGCACAGTGGTCTTCGCCGCGGAGGCGGTGTATCGCTCCCTGGCGAATCGGCGTTCGCGAGAATGGCTGGCCTGGAGCTACGATCATGTCCCCGGGTTCGCGGCCGTTTCTGAAACCGGCTATGACTTAATCGCTCGCCACCGAAACTTTGCCTCAGCAGTTACGCGATTGCTCTGGGGCAAAGACGTGCGGCCACCCACCTATGTTTGGGCGCGGCGCTGGTTCCTGCGCTCACTCGGCGTGATTTATTTAGTCGCCTTCGTATCGCTTTGGGTCCAAGTGGACGGACTTGTCGGCAGCAATGGGATGTCGCCCGTCAATCAATTCCTACCAGCAGTTCGGGGCCAAGTCGGACCAAACGCTTATGGACTATTGCCGACGCTGTGCTGGTTTAACTCGAGTGATGCGTTTCTTCATTTTCTTTGCGGCAGCGGCGTTCTTTGTTCGTTGCTGTTGATTTTCGGAATCGCTCCGGCGGTTCTGCTCGTTGCTCTTTTCGTTTTGTACTTGTCGCTCACAATCGCAGGACAAGTCTTTTTCAATTTTCAATGGGACGTGCTTTTGCTGGAGACGGGTTTTTTATCGATCTTTTTTGCGCCGTGGCGGCTGTGGCCACGGGAGTTGTTATTGTGGCCACGATCACCGCCGGTGACCAGAGCCTCGCCGCTCTCGCAAGCTGGCTTGTTTTTGCTCAAGCTTCTTTTGTTCAAACTGATGCTCATGTCGGGCGTGGTGAAGTTAACCAGCGGCGACGACAGCTGGTGGAACCTGACAGCACTCGATTACCATTACTGGTCGCAACCGCTGCCAACGGTGTTTGCCTGGTGGGCGGACAAAAGTCCCGAATGGTTCAAGCATTTTTCCGTCGCGTTTTGCCTCGTAGTGGAAATCATCGTGCCATTTTTCATCTGGGCGCCACGGCATCTGAGATTGATAGCTGCCGGACTACTGATTTTTCTTCAACTCGCGATCGCAATCACTGGAAACTACTGCTTTTTCAATCTGCTCACGATCGCGCTGTGCTTATTGTTGATCGACGATTCCGTGGTAGGGCCGGACCGCCGGGCGATCCGTGACCAAAGGGTCGGCGCGCCCGGCGGTCGCGCCCTATCACAACGATTGTGCGTCTATATTGGGCTGTTTGTGATCATCGTGACGTTACCGATCAATGCGTGGTTAATCTTCAGCGCATTTAAACCATTGAGTCAACCACCCCGCGCGCTGGCGAATCTTTATGAAAGGCTCGAACCGTTTCGTATTGTGAACGGTTACGGCCTGTTCCGCGTGATGACGAAAGACCGCTGCGAAATCGTGCTCGAAGGCAGTGCTGATGGGATTGACTGGCTGCCGTACGAATTCAAATGGAAACCCGGCAACGTGAAACGCGCGCCGCGTTGGTGCGCGCCGCACCAGCCGAGACTCGACTGGCAGATGTGGTTTGCCGCTTTGGGAACGCCGCGCGAAAATCCGTGGTTCGTCGCACTGATCTTCCGATTGCTTCAAGGCTCGCAGGAAGTCAACGGCTTGCTCGCAAAGAACCCATTCCCGGACAAACCGCCGCGTTACGTTCGGGCGACGTTTTATCGCTATCGATTTACAACGGTGGACGAGCTTCGCCAGACCGGCGCATGGTGGAAACGTGAGGAGCTTCGCGAATACTTGCCAACGCTTTCGCTGGAACAGTTCCGCTAAATCATAACGTGGAGAATCTTTCTGTTCCCTTCAACGACGGGCGATCTCTAGATCGCCTGAGACCGGCGGAGCAGGACCGCCGCTCTTTGGAGGCGCTTGCCTTGAGCGACTTGCGCTGGCGCGTATATTCGCCGCGCAATGGCGAAGGAAGAACAGATCATCGTCGAAGGCACTGTAACTCAGGTTTTGCCTGGAACGATGTTCCGCGTCGATCTTCCCGGCCAACGCAATGTCCTTGCGCATATTTCAGGCAAAATGCGCAAGCATTTCATCCGGATCGTCCCCGGCGATAAAGTTTCCGTGGAGCTTTCGCCATACGATCTGACAAAAGCGCGAATCATTTTTCGCGAACAATAATTTTCAGTTTTCTGGCTCGTTGAGGACGTTAGGCGTTTAAGCGTCAAAACGTTTATAAGGCAAAGAAGTCCGTCTGAAGCGTTCCACACGTTTATGATTTGAGACAAGTCGGCGTTTGCCCATTTAGGAAAGCGCGCGGATAGTCGCAGCGAACAAACCAACTGGAGATTACCAATGGCAGAAGAAAACAAACCAGGACAAGAGACATCATCGGCCAACGCCGATGCTCAGAATAAATTGCACAGCAGCAAAGAACATGCTCGTAAGGCGGCGGAGGATTTGAAATCTGCAGCAGGCGCTTTTGCGGAAGAATACCGAGGCAAGGCGGAGCAAGCCTGGGGCGAAGCACGCGGTAAAGCAGAACAAGCCTGGGGCGATGCCACGAGCCGCGCTCGTACGTTCCAGGAAGATGCCGAGGAGTACGTCCGTGAAAATCCAACAAAAGCAGTATTCACGGCGCTCGGCATTGGATTCGTGCTGGGTCTGATCTTCCGGCGTTAATTTCGAAAGCGCCGGAAATGAGCAGCGGGAGCCCTCCATCTCGCAATCCTGCGGGCCATTCCGGTTTGCTCGACAATGCGCTGGGATTGATCAGCGCGGTCGTAGAGTTTTTTGAGAGCCGGTTTGTTCTGCTTGCGCAGGAATCCAAATCGGCCGCGGTACAACTGCTGATATTGGTGGGTTGTGTCGTCGCGGCGCTGGCGCTTTGCGTGATGGGTTATGTTTTCCTCATCGTCAGTGCGGTTGTAGGCCTGGCGCATTTGTTCGGGACCTCCTGGCCCGTGGTAGCGCTGGTTGTTGCGCTGGTACATTTCATTATCGCGGGGGGGCTATTGCTGGTTGCGCGCAGCCGGATCACCAAGCCGATGTTTCGGGATAGCATTGACGAACTAAAGAAAGATCGCGAATGGCTGAAAACTCTGAATCAATCAACGAGCTAAAAGGGGAGATCGCAGGTTCGCGTCAGCGCTTGGCGAACGAGTTGCGCGGCCTGCGTTACGAACTCGATTTCCCAGCGAAATTCCGCAGGTCATTCCGAAAACAGACGGGCTCCTGGATCGGCGCGGCGGCAGCAGTCGGGGCGGTGATCGCGTTGGCGCCGATGCGGAAGAAGAAAGTTTATGTCGACGCAAGAAGTCGGCGTAAGGGAGATGAAAAGCTGATGCAGACGGGGCTGGCAATGGCGGTGATAAAGCTCGTCGGAAATCTCGCGCGGCCGGTCATCATGGAATTCGTGAAAAACCGATTTTTTTATTCTGGCGAACCCTCCCGCGGCAGGAAATAATGCGTCGTCTGTCACTTCGGCCCTTGTGTGTCCCGTGAGACAGATCAGTGCTTCGCCGCATGATGTCACAGGTTTCAGCTCCTTCATTCGAATCGCACCCCCTGCCGCACGTCGATAATTATCTCGAGGTTGGCCAAAAAGCCGGCGCATCAGACGTTCACCTCGGCGTGGCCGCGCCGCCAATCTGGCGAGTGAACGGAACATTGCAGCCAATGTGGCCTGACGCGCCAGTTCTTACCCGCGAACAAACCCTTGCGCTCGCAGAGACGTTCATGCCCGAAGTGTGCAAAGAGGAGCTCAACACTCGCGGCGACTCCGATTTCGCGTATGAGAACGAGCACGCTCGTTATCGAGTCAGTGTCGTTAGGCAGCGGCTCGGGGTCGAGATCGTGTTTCGGGTTATCAATTCATACGTCCGGACCATGGACGACCTCGGACTGCCGGAACAGCTTAAGCTACTCACTCGCTATCAGAACGGCCTGATCCTCGCCACCGGTTCGGTAGGCACCGGCAAATCCACGACGCTTGCTGCAATGATTCAGCAAATCAACACAGAGCGGCACGATCACATCATCACGCTCGAGGACCCCATCGAATACGTCATCCACTCAAAGAATTGTCACGTTAGCCAGCGCGAGGTTTTCACGCACACCGAGTCGTTCGGCACGGCGCTCCGCGCCGCACTGCGGGAAGATCCCGATGTAATCATGGTGGGCGAAATGCGCGACTTGGAAACGATTTCACTTGCGATCACCGCCGCGGAGACTGGACACCTTGTTCTATCGACCCTGCATACGTCGAATGCATCGCGCACACTTGATAGGTTACTGGATGTGTTTCCGCCGGAACAACAGGAACACGTCCGCGTCATGGTCGCTGAATCGCTGCGCGGCGTCATCAGTCACCAATTGATACCGCGCGAAGATGGAACTGGTCGCGTGCTCGCGCTTGAGGTTCTCACCAATACACCTGCTGTCGCCAACGTGATTCGCGAAAACAAAACGTTCATGTTGCCCGGTATTATTCAGACGGGAAAGAAGCAGGGCATGCGGTTGATGGACGATACATTGATTGATCTCTACCTACGCGGTCTGATCAGCGCAGAGGAAGCTTACGCACGCGCCGAGCAGAAAGATGTTGTGCGGCAACATGTGAAAACATGACTCGTATCACGCAGATGAGTAATGCATCCACGAATCGATCTTCATGCTAAACTTGGTTCATCGGCGACATCACCTTAATCCGCGGTTTTCCCATGGCTTATCTTGATCAATTTCTGCAGATCGTAGTCCGAGAGGAGGCGTCGGATTTGCATATCGCAGAGGGCGAACCGCCAAAGATGCGCGTGCACGGCGACATAACACCGATTCGAGCCGAGCCGATTTCGCACGATGAAGCCAGGCGCATGTTGAGCGAGGTTTGCGGCCCGCATAACTGGGAACTTTTTCAGCAACACGGCGATCTCGATTTTGCCTACCAGATGGATGAGCACTCTCGATTTCGCACGAACTACTTCAAGCAGTCCGAAGGGTACGCCGCGGCATTTCGACTGATCCCCACGAAGATTTCGAGTCTTGAGGAGCTGGGCATACCTGCAGTTGTGAAAGACTTTGCTGATTTGCGCGGCGGGCTCGTGCTCGTTACCGGCCCGACTGGTTCTGGCAAAACAACAACGCAGGCCGCGCTCGTCGACTTCATCAACGAAAATTTTTCCAAGCACGTAGTGACGATCGAGGAGCCGATCGAATTCGTGCACGACAACAAGCGCAGCATCATTACCCAACGCGAAGTGCCTGCAGACTCAGATTCGTTTGCTGCCGGCCTGAAGGCTTCGTTGCGGCAGGACACTGACATCGTGCTGGTTGGGGAGATGCGTGACCTGGAGACAATCGCTTTGGCTTTAACCGCAGCCGAAACCGGCCTTCTCGTGTTCGGCACTCTGCATACAAACAACGCGCGCAAAACCGTGGATCGCATGGTGGACGCTTTCCCCGCCGATCGACAACCACAGGCGCGCGCGATGCTGGCAAACTCACTTCGTGGCGTGGTAGCGCAATTGCTTTTGAAGAGATCGGATCGTCCCGGGCGCATTGCCGTGAACGAAATTCTGATCGCCAATCCTGCGGTCGCTGCGATCATCCGCGAAGGCGCCACGCACAAACTGCAGGATATAATCGTTTCCGGCAGAGCACAGGGAATGCAGTTCATGGATGACGCCATTTGGGCGCTCTTGGAAAAAGGCGTTGTGTCCCCGCATGAAGCATTCATGAAAGCGATCGACAAAAGCCGCTTCAAACCGTTTCTCGCGGCCGAGGAAGAAGCACTGGCCGACGCCGCCGGTGGCATCCGCGACGAAGAACGGCGACCCCCTGGCAATTTGTCTAGGTCGATCGGTGCCCGCCCGCGCGTGCGAGCGCGCTAGGGTTGAGAAGGCTCGCTGAATCGCCGCGGGGATTTTTCCGTCGCGATCACAATTTTTACAGGTCGCGATTTGGCGGGTTGCCGTTCAACAGGCCGACGAACGGGCAAAACGTGCGCCCATCCCCTGCATTACCGGCAGAGAAAGTAACTAAGGCAAATCCTGAGCTAGTCTTGCGCGACCAGAAAGGTGAGATTTACACGGTGCGCTACGACCAGGTAAACGCCATGCTGCTCAACGAATTTCTCAAAGAGCATCGCGCGTTTGTCAAAGAACAGCGATACTAATCCAGAAGGTTAGTGACAAGGTAGACGTAGCCAATCAACGACCAAGGTGGCTGGACGCGAACCCTGAAAGCTCCAACGCGCAGGGTAACGCTGTCCTGTCCGCTGTTCTCAGCGGATTCGCCAACCGTGCCTCCATCCTTCGACCGACGTCTGTCATTTGGCAATTGTCAGCACCGCCGTCGCGCTAAGTTTGCCAGCGCGGAATAGGTCGAGCGCAGTGTTGGCTTCTTCTAACGCGAATGTTTCCGTGTGCGTGCGAACCGGTACGCGCGGCGCGATTTCAAAAAATTCGTCACCGTCGCGTCGGGTAAGGTTTGCCACTGAGGTAATCACACGTTCCTCCCATAAGTCGACGTAGGGAAACGAAGGAATGTCGGTCATGTGAATTCCGCCGCACACTACGACGCCGCCTTTCGCAAGGGTTCGGAGCGCTGCCGGGACGAGCGGACCGACCGATGCAAAAATGATAGCGGCATCGAGCTTTTCCGGCGGCATCTCGTCGGAACCGCCCACCCAAACCGCGCCAAGTTCTTTCGCGGCTCGCTGTGTTGCTTTGTCGCCCGGCCGAGTAAACGCGAAAAGTTCGCGCCCTTCGTAAATCGCAATTTGCGCGATCAAACGCGCTGCGTTGCCAAAACCATACAGGCCGAGGCGCCGCGCATCCCCCGTCTTGCCATAGGATCGGTAACCGATAAGTCCCGCGCAAAGCAGCGGTGCAACCTCGACGTCGTCGTAGCTCTCAGGCAAATGAAAACAGTATCGCGCATCCGCGACGGTGAACTCGGCGTAACCGCCATCGATCGTGTAACCGGTAAACCGCGCGTTATCGCAAAGATTCTCTCTGCCGGATCGGCAATAGGAGCAATCGCCATCGGTCCAGCCAAGCCACGGGATTCCCACGCGATCTCCGACCTGGAATTTCGAATCTGTTTCCTCGCCGATCTCTTGTACGCGCCCGACAATTTGATGGCCCAGAATCAGGGGCAGCTTTGGATCCGGCAATTCGCCATCGACGACATGAAGATCGGTCCGGCACACTGCGCATGTCGCAACGCGTACGAGCAATTGTCCCCTCCCCGGCTTCGGTCTTGGCACATCGCGCAATTGTAGCGACTTTCTTGGGTTATCCAGAACCATCGCTCGCATACTCTAAGATAAATTACGGATGAGGAATCGGGAAGCCGGAATCGATAACGAACCCCAGAGGCAAATGGCTGTAGCGTCCGCTGTCCTCAGCGGATTTTTTAGTTGAGTTGATGCGCTGAGGACAGCGCACGCTACAGCACCACGGAATCAGTGGACCGTAGCTGGTTCCGGCTCAACCTCGCCATCATCCGTCGCTGGCACCAACTCCCCCTCGTGGTGAGTGTGCGCGCTACGCAGGAATGGTACCTTATCGAGCACGTGCTCCTGGAACCATTCTAGCCAGAGATAGATGACTGGTGTGACAAAGAGCGTGATCAATTGCGAGAAGATCAGACCGCCCACAATCACCAGTCCAAGCGGGCGACGCGACGAAGCATCCTGACCGAAGCCAAGAGCCAGCGGCACCGCGCCCATCAGAGCAGCGAGCGTCGTCATCATGATTGGGCGAAACCGTTCCACGCTCGCTTCGTGAATTGCCGAACGCAGGTCCCAGCCCTCATCAATTCGCTGCAATGCAAAATCGACCACCATGATTCCGTTCTTCTTGACAATGCCGAGCAGCAGGAACAGGCCGATCACGCTGTAGAGCGACAATGTCGACCCAAAAAGCCAGAGCGTGGCGAGACCGCCGACAACGGCGGGCACAATTGCCGGAAACAGAACCGTGATCGGATGGACGTAACTTTCGTAAAGAATTCCGAGGATCACGTACATGACGAAGATAGCGCCGATCAAAAGCAGCGGCAGAGCACGGAACAATTGCCGGAAGACGAGCGCTTCACCCTGGAAAGTCGATTGCACGCTCGGCAATTCCTCACGCACCTGCGCAAAGGAATCCTCAATGAATTTCGTCGCGTCGCCGATCGCTACGCCGGGCAACAAATTGAAGTTGATGCTGACGCTGGTGAACTGATCGAAGTGATTGACCGCCTGAGGTCCAAGCACCTGACTAGTCGAGGTTACCGCGCGCAGCGGAACGAGATCGGCAGCGATTCCCGTCGTCGTGGTAATGCCGCCACTCCCGGGACCGGGTTGAGCTACAGCGTTCGTGCTGTTACCGCGAACGTAGAGATTGTTGAGGTCGCCGGGAATTGCGCGCTCGTTGTCCTTCACTTCGAGGATTACCTGATATTGATCGTCAGGCTCCTTGATCAAATAGACATAGTTCTGGGAGTAAGCGTTTTTTAATATACTTTGAATTGCCGAGGTTGAAACGCCGTAGGTCGCTGCGCGCTCGCGATCGATGTTGACGGTGAGATTCGGCGTGCTGTTGTAGTAGTCGGAACGCACCGATGCGAATCCCTTGAACCCGCGCAACTTTGCCATCATCTCGTCGGCTGCCTTGTAAACATCCTCCGGAACGATTCCACTTAGAGTGTAGGCGTACTGGCCTTGGGTCTGATTGGTCGCACCGACATTGATTTGCAAAACCGGACTCGGAGAGATAACCGCGGTCAGTCCGGGAATGGTGCTGATCGATTTTTGCAGTCGCAGCAGACACTGCTCGATCGGATCGCGCTCCTCGCGCGGTTTGAAAATGCAAAAGACAATTCCCTGCGACAACGCGGTACGCGATCCGGTTCCAACGTTCGTGAAAAATTGCGCAATGCTCGGCTCCGCCTGGACTTTCTCGTTCACCTGTTTTTGAAACGCGCGCATCTGCTCGGGCGAGGCACCCTCCTGGGCAATGAAAACACCGCGAGCAAAACCGCTGTCTCCGACCGGTAGCAGGGTAAAAGGCAGGTGGGTGAAGAAAAAGAAAAGGCCGATAATGCAGCCGATCAGAATCGGAATTGTCAGCCAGGCGCGGTCGAGAAATTTGTCGAGAGCCCGGCCGTATGCGCCAATCACGCGCTGGATGAAATCGCCGGTCCATTTTTCCATTCGGGCGCGTTTGTGTCCGGCTCTCCGTTCACCCAGAATACGCGCGCACATTAAGGGTGTGAGGGTCAGCGAAACAAGACCGGAGGCGAGAATCGCCACAATGATCGTAATCGAAAATTCCTGAAAAATACGCCCGAGCAGGCCCGGCAAAAAAACCAGCGGAATAAACACCGCGGCCAGCGAAAGTGTCATCGATAGAATCGTGAAGGAAATTTCCCCGGCGGTGTTATAGGAAGCTTGTAGAATTGATTCTCCATGCTCGGCGCGGCGAATCACGTTTTCTAAAAAGACGATCGCGTCGTCGACCAAAAATCCGATGGCCAGAGTGAGCGCCATCAAAGTCAGGTTGTTGATGGAGAAGCCGAGCATGTATATCACGGCAAAGGTAAGCAGCAACGAAAGCGGCAGGGCGACGGCCGGAATGAGCGTGTCGGTCGCGCGGCCGAGAAAAACGTAAATCACCATCACGACCAGCACGAATGCGATCATCAGGGTCGCCCGCACGTCGTGCACCGAATTCACGATTGTTTGCGAACGATCGAACACCGGCAGAAAATAAATCGATCCCGGCAGACTCGCGCGCAGTTCGGGAAAAAGCGCTTTCACTGAATTCGCAACTTCGACAGCATTCGCGCCCGCCTGCCGCGAAACCGCGAGGACAACGGTGGATCCGGCCGCGTTGAATCCGCGCACCCAGAAGAAACGGGAAGTGCGCTCGTCCTGCACACTTTGTTTTACTTCGGCAATGTCGCGCAAGTAGACCGGTGAACGGTCGTTGTTCCGAGCGACGATCAAATTGCGATAACCTTCCGCCTTGTCGATCTGCCCGTTCGGCTGAAGGACAAACGTGCGATGGGGGCCATCGAATTGGCCTGCGCCCGAGTAAACAGTCCCCGCTTGAATCGCATTAGCGAGATCATCCATAGTCAATCCGCGGGCAGCGAGTGCGGCTGGATCAGCTTTGATTCGGATCGCGCCTTGAACGCCATAGATATTCACCTGCGAAACACCGGGAAGAATCGACATGCGCTGGGCCACTACGGTGGATGCGTACTTATATAGATCGCCGTCGGTCATTGTGTCCGACATGAATCCGACCAGATAAACTGCCTGATCGTTTGGATTCGTTTTAGTAAAGGTGGGCGGACTCGGCAAATCGACCGGCAATTTACCGGTTGCGCGCTGGATCGCGGCCTGCACATCCGTGGCAGCATCGGTAATGCTTTTACTGAGATTAAATTGCAACGTCAGCGAAGTGTTACTCTGCGTGCTTTGGCTGGTGATGATGTCGAGGCCGGGAATCTGGAGAAATTGTTTCTCAAGCGGTGTTGCGATGTTGTTCGCCATCGTCACCGGATCCGCGCCCGGATAAGCGCACGTAACCTGAATAATCGGGTAATCGACCGCCGGAAGATCGTTTACCGCGAGCTTGTTGTAAGTCGCAATGCCCGCAACGATCACCGACAATGTCAACAAAATCGTCATCACCGGCCTGCGGATGAAAGGCCCGGAAAGTCCGGTGCCTTTAACGGGAACTAACTTTGGCGATTGCGGCGTGCTGGCATCGCCTAAACGATTGTGGTCTCGCGATTCGCGTTCGCCATTACCGGCGCTGTCGTGTTCGTCCGCGTGGTCCATTGGCAAAATTACGGCGCGCTCTTGGCCGCGGCAGCATTGGCTTCGGTCGCAGTTTGCGAAGGATTGTACGGTTTCGGATCAACCTTTGACCCGGGCGCGAGCGCAAGCTGTCCAGTCACAACAACGGTCTCGCCCGGCTGAACACCGCTTTCCACAACGGTCAGATCTCCATCCTGACGTTGTCCCGGTTTGACTGGACGAAGATCCACGGTGTTGTCCGGCTTGAGCACAAAAACAAACGGACCGCTTTGACTGATCTGAACTGCTTGGGAAGGAACCAGCTTCGCGTCCTTGATTGTGTCGAGAATAAAACGAACCCGCACAAACTCCGACGGCCACAACGCGCGATCGGGATTCGGCGTAACTGCGCGCGCTTTCACGGTGCCGGAGCCGGGCTGTACCGCAGTGTCGATGAAATACAAGTCGCCAGTGCGGCGCGGAATATTTTGGTCGGGCGACCAGGTTTCCACTTTAATATTCGGTCCGCCGAGGTATTTCCGCACTAAACCGAGATCGGTTTCGGCAACGGTGAAGTCGGTATAAATGGGATCGAGTCCCTGAACCGTTAGCAGCACTGCGCCGCCGGTCCCGGCGATTCCGGTGACGATGTTGCCGACATCAACCTGTCGCAGTCCCGCCCGTCCGTTGATGGGCGATTTGATGAAGCAATAATCAAAGTTTACCTGAGCAGCTTCGGTCGCTGCCTGCGACTTTTGCGCGTTCGCCAGAGCGATGTCGTAGTCCTGCTGCGCAACCACCTTTCTCGTTCGCAGGTCCTCTTGTCGCTTGAGCGTCACCGCATCTAACGCGGCTTGTGCCTTTGCCTGGTCGAGAACGGCCTGATACGGACGCGGGTCGATTGTAAAAAGGGGATCTCCTTTCTTCACGTCCGAGCCGTCTTGAAACTGGCGCTCGATGATCTTGCCGCTCACCTGCGCCTGCACCTGCACGGTCTCGTACGCTGCGCATGTGCCGATCTCATCCAGGTAAATGGGCGCATCCTTTGTGATTACTTTCGCCACCAGCACTGGACGCGCCAGTGGTTGAGCACCCTTAGCCTCGCTGGCCCTGTGTTGAAAGATGCGATAACTGACAAACCCTGCCAGCAGGATGAACAGCAAATATGCCCATTTGGGAATTCTCTGATTCGCAGTGCGGGCGCGCTTCGTTTCGGGCCTGGTCGAGCGCTTGGGAAGGCCGTAATCCATGATTTTTTGATCGCTTACCGGCGCATTAACTTTCATTTGGACCCCCTGCGAATTGCGCCTTTTCTTGGATTCGAATCTCCACGTTTAGGATGGTCGTTGTGCTCAGCCAACCGGCGGGCCACAGCCCTCTCGCCGCGGGCGCGGAGTTTATCACTTTTCTCGGCGCGATCTCTGATACGCGCCAGCACCTCCATGCACATTTGAAGATCAGGGGTTGAAATGTCTGCCAACAGTTCGTGCCGAAGTGTCTTGGCACTTGAATTGATCCGGGCGATCACCCGCTGCGCGCGGCGGCCTAGCAGCACCATCTTACATCGGCGATCCAGCGCTGAATTGGTGCGTGTAATCCAATCTTCGCGCTCCAAGCGATGCAACAGTGTCACCACACTCGGCTCTTCCACACCCAACCGCGCGGCAATCTCTGCCTGGGTGAGCGCGTCTCCAGCAATCGACAAATGCAATAGCGTGCGCCATTTCGCCTGGCTCAGGCCCATCGGCTTCAGACGCTCGTCCAGTTTTTGCCGCCATGCACGCGCCGTGCCGTGGAGCAACTGGCCAAATATTTCCGTGGTATCGCCCGGGGACATAACTCTCCAGATCAAATTGGTTAGTATGCTAACCAATTCTAATCCGAGAGTCTGTCAATGCTCGTTCATGGGCGCCACTTTAAAAAGAACCATCTCGCGCTTGCTGTAATCTCGAACCCGGGCAATTGGACGCGCGCGCAGCGGTGCCCAGTCTCGGGCGGCTAATGCCTCCGCTTCATTCTTATTTCGAACGAGAAAGTAGCGCACGTTGGGTGGCAGATTCTTCACTTCGCTCACGTATTGCACCGGCGCATTCACGTAAAAAAAGACCGGCTGATAATCCGGATTCACGGCGTAGAGCGTCTCGTTTTGGGGCACGAGCGCGTTGATTTCCGCGGCGGCTATTTTTACCTGCTGCCTGTTTCTTAACACAATCGCCGTAACAGGATAACCGACCGCGCCAATCACAAGTCCCAGTCCAACGAACACGGCCAAGATCCTGGCCCAGACGCGTTCGGCTTTCATCCAGCGTCGCGGGCATTGCAACGCGTTGCCAGCGCAGATCATCCCTAGCAGCCACGATGCTGGAACTATTGCCGGCATGCTGTACCGGGCGAGACCGCCGGGGACAAGATTGACCGCCAAAAACGGTACTCCAATTCCCCAGGACAACGCGCGCGCCAGTCGCTGATCGCTTTGGTCCTGTAATTTTGAAAATCGTGCAAACGGAAGCAGGAGAAACCAAGGGAAAAAATAGATCACACCGCGCGGGACGTTTTGGATCCAATCAGAGAATTTGAAATCGATGCCTTTCAGCCGTCCGCTATACTGACCCGACCACTTGTCGATCGCAACCTGCGATGTGGTGGCGTGGAGGAATGGAATTGCCCATGCCGTCGCGATCCCAATCATGACCGCGAGCCCGACAAAATGCGCAGGATGAACAAGAACGCGCCAGTCTTTCCAACAGACGAGAACGGCTATCACAATCCCGTAGAAAAATAAGAGGTGCGTCGGCCCTTTTGCCAGCAGACCAAGCCCGAGAAAAACAGATGCCGGAAGCCACGTGAGCCATGGTGACTTTTTTTGAAGAAAGAAGCTCAACCAAAGAATAATCGCCAAGCCGAAAAGAGACACATACAACGCTTCGATTTCAATTAACCGGCCTTTCTCGATGATGCCGATATTCGTAAGCCAGATCATAGCCGCGATGAGCGATCCCCTCGCGCCGAGACTGGCACGCGCAACAATGACAAGCGCTATGGCTACGGCAAGCACCGAAAGGGCCGACGGCAGCCGCGCTGTCCATTCGTTGCGCAGGCCAAAAAACTTGAAAGAGGCCGCTACGAGCCAGTTCACCAGCGGCGGCTTGCGGTAATACGGGTTGCTGCCCACTTGTGGGACGAGGTAGTTCCCCGTCTCAAGCATCCGGACAGCCGGCAAAATCCGGCGTCCCTCTTCTCCCTTGATGGCGATCGAACCGAGCGCCGGCAAGTAGATAACGGCCCACACGAGCATCACCGTAGCGACGGCTCGAAGCCGCGAATTGACTAGATCTTTAATGCTCAAATTGTTGCTCGCGATTTATCCGAAGCTGAGGACCGAACGTCAAATCAAACCGATCCGCAGCTTGACGCGAACTGTTCACAAACGTAAGCTGTAGCCCTAGTCCGCGCGCTGATCGGAGTGGGAACTGGTGTCCCACTCTTTTTAGTCTGCGGGCTGCATGTTTTATATGAACGCCGAATTTATCGCCATGCTCGATTACCTGGAGCGGGAGCGCGGGATCAAGCGCGAAATCCTGCTCGAGGCGGTGTCGAATGCCCTGCTCTCTGCCTCGAAAAAGAGCGTTGGGGCCTCCCGCGATTTGCGCATCGACATCAACCGCAAGACCGGCGAAATCCGCGCGCTCGCAAATTTGGTTGTCGTTGATCAGGTAGCCAACCCACAGGATGAAATCGAGCTCTCGAAGGCGCGTAAAATCAAACCGGACGCGAACGTCGGTGAGATTCTGGAAGTCGAAGTCACGCCGAAAAATTTCGGACGCATCGCGGCGCAGACCGCAAAGCAAGCGATGATGCAGCGGATTCGGCAGGCTGAGAAGGAGATGATTTACGAAGAGTTTAAGGACCGCGCGGGCGAAATTGTCAGTGGCACAGTCCGACGGTTCGACCGTTCCGATGTCATTCTCGACCTTGGGAAATTTGAGGCTGTCATGCCGCAGCGCGAACGAGTCGCGGTGGAAGATTACAATATTGGCGATCGTCTTCGCGCGTACGTCGTGGCGGTAGAAAACGGTGTACGTGGCCCTGAGATAATCGTCTCACGCAGCCATCCGAATTTCGTACGGCGCCTCTTTGAATTGGAAGTAAGCGAGATCGCGGATGGCACCGTCGAGATCCGCGGCATCGCGCGAGAAGCCGGTTATCGCACCAAGATCGCGGTGTGGAGCGCAAATGAAAAAGTGGATCCAGTCGGCGCGTGCGTGGGCATGCGCGGCTCTCGCGTGAAAAACATTGTGCGCGAGCTCAACAACGAAAAGGTGGATATCATTCGCTGGAGCTCAGATCCAAAGGAATACGTTTTGGAAGCGCTCAAACCGGCAAAAGTAAAAAATCTGGTTTTCGATACAGAGAAAAAGAATGTGCAAATCTCCGTGGATGAAGACCAGCTTTCGCTCGCCATCGGGAAAAAAGGACAAAACGCGCGGCTGACTTCGCGGCTCACCGGCTGGGAAATCAACATCGGCAAGGACACATCGGCGACGACCGTTGTCGAGCAGAAGGTGGCTCAAGCCGCCCAAACGCTCGCCGGCGCGCTCCCCGTCACCGAAGGACAGGCACTTAGTCTCGTGAAATCCGGCTTTACTAACCTGGAAGGATTGCGCGATGCAGATGTGCAGGATTTAGTGGATATTCTAGCGGTCGACGAAATAAAGGCGCGCGAAATATACGAGGCAGTGCACCGGCAGGAAGTTGTACACTAACATGGCTCCGTTTTGAGGACGCTTGAGCCATGAGCGAAATTTTAAAGGAAAAACAATGGCAACGAAGACGAGCAGCAAAACTGCAACGCGTAAGGCAGCCCCGAGCGCGGCAGGGCGCAAGACCACTGCTCCGGAGAAGCCAGCCGACGTAGCGCCGAAAGCTAAGGCGCCAAAAAAGGGGCCAGCGGCCCCGGCGGAGGCGACGGCATCCGCGAAGCAGCTCAAGAGCCAGCCGGAAAAACCCGACGTTTCCGGGCACGCCACCCCGCACCCGGAGACTGTCTCGCTAATTGATCGAAAACGGCCGGTAAAAAAATCTCAGGACGGCGAGATAAAAACAAAGCGCACCGTTCTACCACCGATCTCACGTATCCGCGCATCGCTTGAGGCTACTTCCAAGCCGCCGCCTGCACACGTGCCTTCAGTGGAACCCGCGCCACTTGAGCCGGCAGAGCAACCGCCTGCCGAGGTGACTTTGACTCCTTCTGAAGTGGAAGCCGGGCCGCAGCAGAAGGTTCTTCTAATCAAGCCTCCAATCGTTGTTAAACATTTCGCAAACGAGCTCGGACTAAAACCGCATCAGCTAATCGCGGAGCTGATGACGCATAATATTTTCGCCAATATCAATCAGACAATCGAGCCGGATATCGCCGTCAAGATTGCTGAAAACCACGGGTTCATTCTGGAAAAAGAGCGGCGGGAAAAGGGCGGGGGTGTTCACAAGGTGGAACAGCAGGTGGTCGCGCCGCCTCCCCCGGTAATTGAAAAGAAAGAGGAACTCAAGCTACGCGCGCCGATTATCACCTTCATGGGGCACGTCGATCACGGCAAAACGAGTTTGTTAGACGCGATTCGAAAGACGCGGGTCGCAGCTGGCGAAGCCGGCGGGATTACGCAGCACATCGGCGCGTACAGCGTCGATCATAACGGCCACAAGATTACGTTTATCGATACGCCGGGGCACGCCGCGTTCACCGCTATGCGCGCGCGTGGCGCGAATGTCACCGACATCGTTGTTCTGGTGGTTGCAGCCGACGACGGCCTCATGCCGCAAACAATCGAAGCGATCAATCACGCCAAGGCCGCACCGCATGTGAAGATCATGGTGGCCGTCAACAAGATGGATCTCCCGGGTGCTAACCTCGATCGCGTGAAGAAACAACTGCAAGACCGCGGTCTTACTCCGGAAGATTGGGGAGGAGAAACGATTATTTGTCCCGTCTCGGCAACCAAGGGCACTGGTATCGATCAGCTGCTTGAGATGATGTCGCTTCAAGCAGAGGTAATGGAACTGAAAGCCTCGCCTACGGCCAGACCGCGCGGCACCGTCATTGAAGCACAAGTGGAAGCCGGCCGCGGGCCTACCGCCACCATAATCGTGCAGATGGGCACATTGAAAATCGGTGACCCATTTATCTGCGGCGACTACAGCGGAAAGGTAAAATCGCTCCTCGATGACCGGGGCAAACCTGTCAAGCAAGCCGGACCTTCGACGCCGGTGAGAGTTCTAGGATTCATAGGATTACCGAATGCCGGCGACGAATTCCTGGTCATGGAATCCGAACGCGCCACGAAGCAACTGAGCGACGAGCGACTTGAGACAAAGCGCACCAACAAGCTTTTTGTGCCGCAGCGCGCGACGCTCGAGACCTTGCTCGAAACCGCCGGAGGCAAAAAGGTGCTGCGGCTCGTTTTGAAAGCCGACACGCAAGGTTCCGTCGAAGCAATCGTCAACGCGTTGAAACAGATCGAAACCCAAAAAGTCGATCTGGAAATGATTCACTCGGCGGTCGGACCGATTTCGGAATCCGATATTCTGCTCGCCAGCGCATCCGAAGCAGTAGTCGTCGGTTTTAACGTGAAAGTTGAGAGCATGGCGGTCCCGGCTGCAAAACGCGAAGGCGTGCAGGTCAAGCTTTACAGCATTATTTATGAACTGCTCGATCAAATGAAGGATGCCATGGCCGGTCTGCTGGATCCGGAGTTGCGCGAAACTGTCATTGGACACGCGGAGGTGAAACAGATTTTCCAGTTGAGCAGAGGCATCGTCGCTGGTTGCCTCGTGACCGATGGCCGAATCGCGCGTGCCGGGCGCGCTCGTATTCTGCGAAAGCGCCAACCAGTTTACGATGGCGGGCTTTCGACACTGCGGCGTTTCCAGGACGATGTGAAAGAAGTCCGTTCTGGTCTGGAATGTGGAATCAAGCTGGGCGACTTCAGCGAATACCAGGTAGGCGACGTGATCGAGTGCTATCAGCTCGAGCAAATCGCCCAGAAATTATAGGCCATCCGCTGCGGCCGACGCCGGCGTTTCCAAGAAACGCCTTCACACATATGAAACATCGGCAACTACGCGTAAACGAAGTGGTGAAACGCGAGCTAAGCGCTACCATTGCGCGCGAAATTAATTTCGAAGGGGCACTGGTCAGCATCAATGCTGTCGATGTTACGCCCGATCTTAAGAGCGCGCATGTTTTCGTGAGCACCCTCGGCACCGTTAATGGCAAAAGTGTAATCGACAAGCTGGAGGCGCATCGAACGGCGTTGCAGGCGGAACTATCCCGGCACGTCGTGTTGAAATACACGCCGCATCTCATTTTTCATCTCGACGAGTCCATCAAACGCGGTGCGCGCGTGCTTGAAATTTTGGATGACCTTGGAAAACCGGACGGTCAGGGCGAATGAGTAACACGACGTTCGAAGAGATCGGCCGTGTCCTTCGCGAACATCAGCAGTTCATTGTGCTCAGTCATGTTCGCCCCGATGGCGATGCGCTTGGCAGCCAGCTCGCGCTTGGCCTCTCACTCCAGAAACTTGGTAAAAGCGTACGCATCTGGAACGAGGAAGGCATGCTCGAGAAATATTCGTTCCTCCCGCGCGCTGAATTGCTGACGAAACCGCCTGCAACAGCAGACCACGTGGACGTTGCCATTGCGCTCGACACCGCAATTCAAAACCGGTTGGGCACAACGCTCGCCTCCGTCGGGTCGACGAAAATCTGGATCAATATCGACCATCACATCACCAATCCAGGTTATGGGGACTTGGTGATCATTGATCCGAGCGCGCCCGCAACGGGAGAAATCATTTTCAGACTGATCAAGAGCCAGGGCCTGCCGTTCGACCACGATATTGCCGAAAATCTTTTCGCTGCCATTTCAACGGATACCGGGTCGTTTCAGTATCCAAAAACGAGCGCGCGCACGTTTGAAATTGCTGCCGGGTTGGTGCGCGAGGGCGATCTCGACGTTGGGAAAATTAGCCAGCAACTATACGAGAACTACTCTCGACGCCGACTCGAACTTTTGCGCGAGTTGTTGCGAACGATGCGCTTTAGTGAATGCGGCCGAATCGCAACATTTGGCCTCAGCTTAAAGACTGCGGCAGAACTTGGTGTGATTCCCGAAGACAACGAAGGATTAATCGATCATCTACGCGCAGTTCACGGCGTTATCGTCGCTGTGTTTTTCGAAGAACTTTCCGACGGAAAGGTGCGCGTCAGCATGCGTTCCAAAGACGAAAAGGTGGATGTATGCGCGATTTGCCAGAAATTTGGCGGCGGCGGCCACACACTCGCTGCCGGTGCGCGCGTGCGCGGAACGTTGGCGGAAGTCGAAGAAAAAGTTCTGGAGGAAACTCGTGAAGCCATTAAACGCGCCTGCGTCTCCTGACGGCGTCCTGCTCGTGGATAAAGCCGACGGGATGACGTCGCACGACGTTGTCGCGTTGGCACGACGACAACTTGGAACGAAAAAGATTGGCCATTGCGGCACTCTGGATCCGATCGCCACGGGCCTGCTTCTGCTCACTGTGGGCCGTGGCACAAAGGTGCAGGATTTGCTCATGAGCGAGGACAAAGAATACGTGGGCACGTTCGTGCTCGGCGTGACGACCGCCACACAGGACTGTGAAGGCGAAGTGATCCAGCAACGCCCGGTGCCTCCGCTGGATGAAAGTCAAATCCGGGCGACGTTCGAAAAGTTCCGCGGCGATTTTTACCAGTTGCCGCCCATGGTTTCGGCAAAAAAACACGGCGGCGTGCCGTTATATAAGCTGGCGCGTGAGGGAAAAATCGTGGAGCGCGAACCACGCCTCGTCCACGTCTATCGCTACACAATCGACCGGATCGAATTGCCCGAAATCGCTTTCAGCGTGCTGTGTAGCAAAGGATTTTATGTCCGCACTTATGCTCACGACATCGGTGAAGCGTTGGGTTGCGGCGCGCATTTGAAATCGCTTCGCCGGACGAAATCCGGCCGTTTCGACGTCGCCAATGCGATAACCGTCGATGAGATCAAGAACGCGACGCCGGAGCAAATTCTCAAACGGATGCTGAGTCTGCCGGAAGTTTCCAGGATGCGTGGGGCGTAGCCACTTATGATGCTAATCCTCCGTTCGATTCCGGAGCTCTCACAGTTACCCGGTCCTCTCTTTCTCGCCATCGGCGTCTTCGATGGAGTCCATCTTGGGCATCAGGCAGTCATTTCGACTTCTGCGGAACACGCTCGGGCGGTAAATGGAACGCCAGTGGTAGTCACCTTTGATCCGCACCCGGAAAAAATACTGCGGCCTGACAAAGCACCGCATTTGCTTACCGCCACGCCGCACAAGATCGCTCTGATTCGCGCGCTTGGTGTGCGGCATCTGCTGATCATTCCGTTCGATAAACATTTTGCCGCCACTGAGCCCGAGGATTTCGTGCAGCAATTGGTCCAGCATTCGAAACCGCTGCGTGAAATTTGCGTCGGACACGAATGGTCATTTGGAAGAAATCGCCGCGGCAATCTCCAGTTACTTGAAAAGCTCGGTGCGCAGTTTGATTTCAATGTCGTGGGAATTCCGCCGGTGAGTGTTAACGGTGAACTCGTGAGCAGCACGACGATCCGGCGCGCGGTGGCAGATGGCGATTTAAAAAAAGCCGCGACCATGCTTGGCCGCGAATACACCATCCTGGGAACAGTTGTGCATGGCGATGATCTGGGAAAGAAGATGGGATTTCCGACCGCAAACCTGAGCGCCCACAGCGAGCAATTTCCGCCGAACGGCGTTTATTTCGCTGAAGCAAGCCTCGACGGCGTTGTCTATCCCGGTGTGGTGAATCTCGGTTATCGGCCGACGATGAGCAGCGGCAGATCGGATCGGGTTCTCGAAGTTTACCTCCTCGATTTCGATCAGGACGTTTACGGCAAAGATCTTGAACTGCGCTTCCTCCGTTATCTCAGGCCGGAAAAGAAATTCGAGAACGTCGATGCGCTCGTCCGGCAAATCGAATGCGATGTGCAGCAAGCGCGTGAATTGGCCGGAGCGTAATTAAGTCGGCGCTTCAAAAATCCAGCCGAGTCAGATTTCGTACTTCAGGCGTCTTGCGGATGGCGAAGATGACTGCGAACGCGCCGACCACGAGGCCGCAACCAAACGCGAAGACCAGCAACAACCAAATCGGGAAGTCCGCCATCTGGACCATGCCCTGGCGAACCAAGCTGCCGCCACCGGAAAGGAAGTAGGCCATTCCTGTTCCGATTAACGCCAGGCCAACGACAATCATTGCACGGAGCCATTGCGGCTCCCGCCGCTCTACCGGCAGCATGGCTATAACGCGCGCGGTAAATCCGTCATCGTTAATGTAGGGCACGGCTTCGCGCAGTTGGCGGTCGAGCGTCTCGTCGTCGATCATTGGATTCACTTTATCAAGTCGGCCCCCATGCCGCCAGTGTTCGTTTCAACTTCTCGCGGCCGCGGAGAACATTCGTTTTGACCGTGCCGAGTGGAATCTCTAAGACGCGTGAAGCTTCATCATGCGACAGACCGTTCTGGCAGCAAAGTACCACTGCGGTGCGCTCGTGTAACGGAAGCAAACTAAGAGCGTGCATAAGATCGTGTCTCAAACCGGGATCGACAGTGTGCGGATCCTGTTCTGCCTGCCATTGTTCCTCATCCACGCCCACCAACTCCTTGCGACGGCGCGCGTCCTCGCGGAAGCAATTGTACGCGATTCGATAAAGCCATGTGGAGAACCGCGCTTCACCGCGAAAGCTGCGAATGTTTTTGTACGCGCGTAGAAAAGCTTCCTGAGAGAGGTCATCGGCCAACGCGATATCTGTGCGGGTGAGTTGCCGCAGCAGACCACGCACACTCGATTGATGCCGTCGCACGAGTTCGCCGAAGGCGTGCTGATCGTCATCGGCAAGAACTCGAGTAACGAGGTCCGCATCAGTGAGCTCCACGGACGCAATATTACGGTGCCGGGGGCGGAGGCGGAATGTCCTTTTTGTGTTCCAATTTCCATACAATCAAATAACCAAGCCCGATCAGGAACGGAATCAGTCCGAACGACCACGCACCGCCTTCCCAGTCGTTGACCGCAGCAAGCCATATCATCAGACCCAGGCCCACCATGGTCCATACGACCCCGCGCCTCGCATCCGAGCGCCGGCGAATGCCTCGGGTGGCAGGAGCCAGCAATTCTGCGGGAACCGGCTGACCTTTTTCCACCATCATCCGGATGGTCCGCTGCCGCATCCGAGTCGAGATCATGGAAAATATGCCAATCATCACCACGATTGCCACAGGTGCGCCAAATATGGACAAAAACACAATCGCTACGATGGGAATGGCGATGAAGTCGCGCATTTTTTCAAGATCGGGGTCTTCATCCTTATCGCCGCCATCGATGATGATGCCATGCTTGTGCCCAAGCTTTTTCTCCAGCTTCCGGTGAATTTTGTCAGCGAGATCGGATGAAGCGGAATTAGACGTCGCACTAGGGGCTGCCGCTGGTGTTGATGCTGACGTCGCTATTGAGGTTGCCGCTGTCGCGGCTGTCACTGCCGTCGCTGTCGGGATAGCAATCGCACTTTCGGTCGGGGCCTGGGGAAACAAGGTGCCATACAACCCGAGCGAGCACATGCAGAGGAGGAATAGTTTTTTCATAGAGTGTTTGATCATATGATGCAGTAAACGTCCGATTTGGATTCAACGATTTTGAGCTTCCCAGGGCAATTAAAAGGTTGCGTGGCGCGGTTGGCTGGACATTATTGTCCCTCTCAAAACTGCGGGTGTAGCTCAGTTGGTAGAGCACCACCTTGCCAAGGTGGACGTCGCGAGTTCGAGCCTCGTCACCCGCTCCAGGCCCGAAAGCTTTCGGGCCTGGAGCGAGCGCACCGTAGCCTTCGCGAAGGCGAGCCGCCCAAAGCCTACAAGCTATAGGATCTTCCCTGTGTATCTCTGGCGCAAAAGAGCCGAACTGCATTGGGTTGAAGCGCACGAAGACCTCCTTCGAACGTGCGCTTTCGGCCAACTTGTGATCGTACGCAAACCTAGGCGCAAGCGTCTGGAAATGGAAATTGTATGTCGCTCGCGAAGCGATTCGTCCGCGCTGCTTAAGGAATTTGGCGGCCGAATCGAGGCGTTGCCGCGTAATTGGCTGGAGCGATTTACGCGTAGCGAGTCGAAGCCAATCAAGATCGGGAAACGATTGATCATTTCGAGTGTGGGAGGGACCTTGATGTCCCGACTGACGCGGCACAAAGGCCGCTCCCACATTATCATTCCCACTTCGTTGGCCTTTGGAACTGGCGAGCATGCCACGACGGCAATGTCGCTTCGTTTTTTGGAACAACTCACCCGCTTCTGGAACCCAGGCTGGTCGCTCATCGATCTTGGGACTGGTAGCGGAATTCTTGCTTTGGCGGCAAAATGTCTCGGTGCCGCCCGGGTCATTGGTATCGATAACGATCCCGCGGCGATTTCCGTGGCCAAATCAAACGCCCGATTGAACAAAATTCGCAGTGCCGCTTTTCAACTAAACGATGTGCTTAAGTGGAATCTGATACAGAAGACCGATGTGATTACGGCAAATTTATACAGCGATTTGCTTATCGAAATCCTGCCGAAACTACGCGGTTGCGGGTGGCTAATTCTCTCGGGCATTTTGCGCAGCCAGCAAGACGACTTGGTTCGCGCGCTGCAGCGGAATCGCCTCGAAATCATCAACATGAAGCGTCGCGGAAAATGGATGGGCGTTCTGGCGGCGCGGGCCGACACTCTGCGGCCACCGGAGCGTGCATCGGCAAGTTTTTGCGGCGGTCATAGACCACCGCTACAGTAAAAACCGATGCAATCCGAACAGCTTGCTTATGCCATTGTCACACCCTATTCGATGCAGAAATCGCGCACCGGCGGCATCGTTGGCCGGTTGATTTCCCGCACCGGACTCGATTTGGTCGGAGGCCGAATGTTCGCTCCGGGCGCGGAGCTAACCAAGCGCTACGCCGACACGATTGTGACGGAAACTGACCCGAGCCATCGCGCCACGCAGCAATTGATTCGCGAGTACGTGCTCAAAAATTTTACCGGGGAGAAAAACGGTCAACATGCGCGTGTTTTGTTTCTTATCTTCCGCGGACTGGACGCTGCGGAAAAGATTCATCACGTCGTGGGTCACATCCTGCACGAGCGCACCAGCGGCGAAACGATTCGTGACACCTACGGTGATTACATCACCGATGATTCAGACAATGTTGTTTATTTCGAACCGGGAGTGATCACTGAATTCGAACCGGGCGCGGTCGAGCGCGATTTAAAATTGTGGGCGGAATTTTCTGATTCGGATGGTGGAATCGTGGATTACGCCGTGCCGTTTCCGCGCGGTGCGCAAATCGAAAAAACGCTCGTCCTTATTAAGCCGGACAATTTCCGGTTCCCAAATTTGCGTCCAGGCGGCGTGATCGAAGTGTTTTCACGCACTGGCCTCTCGATCATTGGCTTCAAAGTTCACCAAATGAGCGTGGCACAGGCGGAGGAGTTTTACGGACCTGTACTGCCGGTCCTTGAGAAAAAGCTCGGTCCGAAAAGCGGCCGCGAAAACTGGGAGAGCATCATCGAGTTTATGGCCGGCAAAAAGCCCAGCGAATGTCATCGAGACGAACGCAACGCGTCTGGAACGGAAAAATCGATCGCCATTGTTTACCAAGGGGTGGACGCAGTGCGCAAAATTCGTGACGTCCTCGGCCCCACTGATCCGGCAAAAGCTCCACCCGGTTCGATTCGAAAGGAGTTCGGACAAACGATCATGGTTAACGCCGCGCATGCATCGGATTCCGTCGAGAATGCGAAACGCGAAATGGCGATCATCCGAGTCGAAGAAAATAATTTCAAACCTCTGATTGAAAACTTCTATCGCCACCAATAGCTTGCGCTCCCATTTGTGGATCACATCATTGCCATGGAAATTTCTGAACGCGCCGCTCAACTGACTCCGTCGTTGACTCTCTCAATCGATAGCAAGGCGAAAGCCATGAAAGCCGAGGGCATCGATGTTTGCGGTTTCGGTGCAGGCGAACCGGATTCTGATACACCGGAGCATATAAAAAGGGCCGCAATCGAGGCGTTGGAAGCCGGTTTTACGAAATACACGCCAAACGCTGGCATCCCGGAACTGCGCCAGGCGATCGCGGACAAACTGGCAGCCGACAACGGATTGAATTATCGCGCCGGTCAGGTCGTGGTGAGTAACGGCGCGAAGCACGCATGCTTCAATGCGATCCTCGCGACCTGTCAGCCCGGCGATGAAGTCATAATTCCGGCCCCATATTGGGTCAGCTACCCCGACATGGTGCGGTTAGTCGGCGCCGACCCCGTGATCGTGCCTACCAGCGAGCGCAATGCCTGGAAAATGCGACCGGAAGATTTCGAAAATGCGATGACGCCGCGCACGAAGATGTTGATTATGAACAGCCCGGGCAACCCAACGGGGTCTGTTTATACGCGCGAAGAATTGGAGGCGATCGTCAACGTTGCCGCTGAAGAAGACATTTATGTGTTGTCCGACGAGATTTACGAGAAGCTCGTTTACGACGACGCCAAACATGTGAGCATCGCGTCCCTGTCGCAGGAAGCGTACGATCTCACAATCACCGTCAACGGATTTAGCAAATCTTACGCAATGACAGGCTGGCGACTCGGTTATCTCGCCGCGCCCGATGCGGTGGTCAGAGCCGTCGATTCAATCCAGAGCCATACCAGTTCGAACCCGTCGTCCTTTTCGCAATACGGCGCGCTTGCCGCGCTCAAAGGCGATCAACAACCGCTCGCCGATATGCGCGAGGAATTCGATATGCGTCGCAATTACATGTTTGACCGCCTCTCGAAGATCTCCAACGTCACTGCGGTGAAACCGCAGGGCGCGTTTTATATCCTGGTAAATATCAGCCAGCTTGGACTCACGTCTCAGAATTTCGCCGACCGTCTGCTGAGCAAAGCCAACGTCGCCGTCGTGCCGGGTGCTGCCTTTGGCGACGATCGCACCATTCGCTTCAGTTACGCGACCAGCCTCGACGTTATCAAAAAAGGCCTGGATCGCTTCCAGGACTTTTGCCGGACATTGTAATCGTCATCCCGAGCGAAGCGAAGCGTAGCCGAGAGAGTCCGCGGCTTACACCGAAGCGTTGCATCGGGATTCCTCGACCTCGCTCGGAATGATGCTGTAAATCGTCCGCAATGCCCGGCCATTTCGCCCTCATTCTACACGCGCATCTTCCGTTCGTTCGTCATCCGGAACACGAGCATTTCCTCGAGGAAGAGTGGTTGTTTGAGGCGATCACCGAAACGTACATCCCGTTGCTGCGCATGATGCAGCGACTCGTCGACGATTCTGTCCCCTTCAAACTCACGATGTCGATTACGCCGACGCTCTGCGCAATGCTTCAGGACCGGCTGCTATGCGAGCGTTACGTTCGACACCTCGAGCTTTTGGTCGATCTTGCTGCGCGCGAACGAAAACGAAATCGCAAACACCCGCAGCTCTGCGAGCTGGCTGAATTTTATGTTGGTCTGTTTTCAGAAACTCGCCACCGCTTCGTGGATGAATGGAAATGCGATCTGCTCTCGGTGATTCGTGAACTGCGAGAAACGGGCGCGCTCGAAATCATCGCCAGCGCGGCAACACATGGCTTGTTGCCGATCCTTCAACAGCAATCACCTCACGCAGCGCGTGCGCAGGTTTTGATCGGACGCGACGTTTATGTCGAACTTTTCGCCGGAGAACCCGCCGGATTCTGGTTACCCGAATGCGGTTACGCTCCCGGTTTGGAATCGATTCTAGGGGAAGCGAATCTCCGCTGGTTCGTTGTGGACGCTCATGGGTTGCTCTTTGGAATGCCGCGCCCATCCCGCTCCATTTACGCTCCCTGTTTTACACCAGCGGGGCCGGCGGCCTTTGCTCGGGATCCCCACGCCAGCCGCCAAGTCTGGAGTGCGCACGAAGGCTATCCTGGCGATCCAGCTTACCGGGAATTCTATCGCGACATCGGTTTCGATCTGCCCATGGAACATTTAGGAGCGATCGCACGCGGAACCAGAAAATTCTCGGGAGTAAAATACCATCGGATCACCGGACGCGGCGATGAGAAACAGCTGTATGACCGACCGGCAGCCGAAAATGCGGTAGCACAACATGCGATTCACTTTCTGCAAACAACCCGTGACCAGATCCGCGAAATTGGCGAAGTCGGCTTTGATCCGATCATTGTCGTTCCGTTCGATGCGGAATTGTTTGGGCACTGGTGGTTCGAAGGACCAACGTTCCTTGAAAAATTCATTCGCCACGTAGCGAACGAAAAAAATTTCTGGCTCACATCGCCGAGTGAATATTTGGCGGCGCACCCGACGCAGCAAATCGTTGAGCCCGCTGCATCCACGTGGGGTGAGAACGGCCATCTCGCTATGTGGCTCGATCCGAGTAACGCCTGGATCTATCCGCAACTCAATGCGGCAGCGCAAACGATGATCGACCTCGCAAAACAGGCTTCTTCTGTTGTAGGGCAACGGCATCGGTTGCCGATCGCGGGATTGGCAGGCGAAGCGCCCGCCCTACAATTTACCGACAGTGTTTTGAAACAACTCGCCCGCGAGCTTTTGCTGGCGCAATCAAGCGACTGGGCATTTCTAATGAAAACCGGGACCGCGCGCGAATACGCCACTCAACGTACGATCGATCACCTTGCTCGCTTCAACCGTCTGCACGATCAGTTTGTCACAAATAATCTCGATGAAGAATTTCTGCGCGACTGCGAATGGCGAGACAATATTTTTCCGAACGTGAACTGGCGCTACTATGCTTAAATCACGGATCGCGGATCGCCGTTTCAACATTCTCACTTTGCTTTCTTGCGTCGCTTTTGTCGCAATTGCCGCGGCAGAGGAATCGCCCACTCCGACTCCTTCGCCCGCGCCGGGAGAATCTCCTTCTCCTTCGATTTCGCCAGAACAACCCGTGCCCTCGGCCACCCCGGAACAAACACCTTCACCCTCGCCTGCGAGAAGCGTCCGCATCAGTTTCATTCCTCCGCCAATGGACGGTACGATCAGCCTTGGGATCTACGATCAAGCCGGCAAAATCGTGCGCGTCCTGCACCAGAACGCGCAATTGGACGACTTCGCGATCGGGGCTGATGCGCTCATGACGCGATGGGACGGAAAGGATGATGGACACCAAGACTCGCCTTCTGGACGATATCACGCGCGCGGTTACCTGGTCGGTCCACTAAAGCGCGAAGATCTGAGCGAGACTTCGCCGCCTTCAACTCAAATCGAAGCGAACGTGGTCAAGATCCGACTGGTCCGCAATCCTCTGCGGAAAGATAAAAGAGCTGTCGTAGAACTCGGAATTGGATTCAATAGCGAGGGAAGTTACCTGAAAACCGGCGACGGTCTGCCGCTGTTCAAAATCAGTGAGACACCGAATGTGACGCGCGCAGGGATCGCAGCCAAAAGTGAGAACGCCGTCGATATTTGGCAGGATGACAGCACGAGTGTGCATCAGTTTCGCATTTCGAATGTTGACCAGATGATGGCCTTCGATTGTGGCGAGTTTGAACTGAAATGAACTGTAGAGGCGGTTTCTGACCGCCTAAATAAAGAACGGTGCTTGACACAAGCACCGCTACAACGCAAGCGATTGCTAATCACAAATGCCCTCTACGCCTGAATTTCAGCAGACTGTTGGCAAGGTTGCCGGTTTTACCGGCACCGCGTTGCACACCGGTGAAAAAGTTACGCTTAGACTGCATCCCGCCCCGACAGATCACGGAATTAAGTTTAAACGCAAAGATTTGCAGGATGAGCCAACGATCGACGCCAAAATCGAGAACCTCAAGACTGTCGAGCGCGCCACGACGATCGGCGAAGGCTCGGTGCGAGTCCATACAGTCGAGCATGTACTCGCCGCGCTCTCGGCAATGGGCGTGGACAACGCCATCGTTGAAATGGACGCAAACGAGCCGCCAATCGGAGACGGAAGCGCGCAACCATATGTCGATCTCATCAAGAAAGCCGGCGTAACAGCTCAGGAGGAGCCGCGTAAATTTTTCGACGTGCGCGAACCGATGCACGTGGAAGCGAAAACAGGTGCGCTGCTCGTTTTACTGCCGGACGACAAATTTCGCATTTCGTGCACGCAGGCCGGACCAAACAACAAATTTACGCAGTTCTTGTCGATGGAGGTTACGCCTGCAGCTTTCGAAGGCGAGATCGCTCCGGCGCGCACATTTGTTTACTACGAGGATGTTGAGCCGCTCATGGATAAAAATCTGATCAAGGGCGGCAGCCTCGAAAACGCGATTGTCGTGCGCGGCGAGGCGGTTTTAAGCAAGGAACCATTGCGTTTCTCAGACGAATTCGTACGGCACAAAATCCTCGATATTATCGGCGATCTCGCGCTAGTCGGTCGCCGTATCCGCGGTCACGTGGTGGCGGTGAAGCCGGGACATGCTGCGAATGCGGAATTGGCTCGCGCGCTCGCTCGCGAGCAGACGCGGAGAAGCGCGATGAGCGCACCGCGCGCGATCCCAATAGGCGATTCCGGTCTGGACACTGGCGAAGTGATGAAGATCCTTCCGCACCGCTACCCTTTTTTGATGGTTGACCGGGTCATCGGCTTCGAGGGCGAAAACAAAATTACAGCCATAAAATCCATCACGATTAACGAGCCGTTTTTTCAAGGCCATTTCCCCGGTCATCCAGTCATGCCCGGAGTAATGCAAGTCGAAGCGATGGCGCAAGTGGCCAGTATTCTTTTGTTCAAATTGACGAAGACTTCGAGCCGTGTCGGTTATTTCATGAGCGCGGATGAGGTGAAATTTCGCAAACCGGTTTTTCCGGGCGACACGATTTTCATTCACGCCGAGCTGACGAGAGCGCGTGGCAATCGCATGGCGAAAACGAAGTGCTACTGCGTAGTGAACGACGCAGTCGTCTCCGAAGGCGAGTTGATGTTCACGTTCCTCGATAAATGAGCGGAGTGAACCCTCACCTTGCCCTCTCCCCTGCAAAGGGCGAGGCGTGCCGGAGTGTGCGCAACACGCGAACGCCCAGCGACCGCGCAATTGTTTTCCGCCTCTCCCCTTACGTAAAGGGAGAGGGTTGAGGTGAGGGGTTGGAGATGAGCGACGCACAGGTCCACCCGACGTCGATTGTCGATCCGGCAGCCGAAATCTGTTCTGGAACAATCGTTGGGCCGTACTGCATAATCGGACCCGAAGTCGTTCTGGGCCCAAACTGCTGGCTCCAACATCACGTCACGCTCTGCGGACCGATGAAGGCTGGCGCGAAGAACAAATTTTACGCTTACTGCTCAATCGGCCAACAAACGCAGGATTTAAAATATCGCGGCGAACCGACGTATCTGGAAATCGGCGATGAAAACACGTTTCGCGAATTCGTCACCGTGAATCGCAGCACGACCAGCGAAGGCAAGACGCGGATCGGCAACTCCGGAAACTTTCTCGCGTACACTCATATCGGACACGATTGCACTGTTGGGGACCACGTCGTTTTTTCAAACAACGGCACACTGGCCGGTCACGTTCAGGTGGGAGACCACGCGGTAATTGGAGGCCTCACTGCCGTACATCAGTTTTGCCGGATTGGACGATTCGCCATCACCGGCGGTTGCTCGAAAATTGTGCAGGACGTTCCGCCGTTCATGATCGCCGATGGCAACCCTGCCGAGATTCGCGGCGTTAATCTTATTGGTTTGGAACGGAAGAGTTACCCGGCTGAAAGCGTTAAGCTGATCAAAGAAGCCTTCCGCCTGATTTACCGCTCCAAATACAATCGACGCCAGGCAATGGAAGCGATGCAGAAAGAATTGCCCCAGACCGAAGAGATCACCGAACTCATTCAATTCATCGAAAAGAGCGAACGCGGAATCGTTCGCTGAGATTTGCAACCGCGGATTACGCGCATGAGATGATCAGGCTCCTGGATGTCCGCCCTTCTCACACTATTGCGAATTAGAAACCTCGCGCTCGTGGAAGAGCTCGAGTGGCAGATCGGGCCAGGGTTTATCGCGGTCACGGGAGAAACAGGCGCAGGGAAATCCATCATTATTGGCGCGCTGCAACTTTTGCTGGGTGAGCGCGCGGACAAGTCGCTGATTCGCACAGGAGCTGACCTTTGCACGGTCGAGGCGGCGTTTAGTGGTGCGGAATTGCAAAAGCTCAATCCGCAGCTGGCCGAAGCGGGCGTAGAGCCATGCGAAGACGATTTGATCCTGAAGCGGACTCTCTCCTCGACTGGGACTAATCGGCAGTTCATCAACGGGTCGCCAACGACGTTGTCGGTGTTAAAAAATCTTGGTGATGAACTCGTGGATCTTCATGGCCCTCACGATCACCAGTCGTTGCTCTCGCCGGAGACACAATTGCGCTTGCTGGATTCGTTCGCGCGCGCCGAACAACAGCTCGAGGAATATCGAACGCATTATCGGCAATTGCAGACGTTGCGCGCCGAACATGCCGTGCTCGACACGGCGGAAACCGCGCGCGAACAGGAGCTGGATTTGCTTCGGCACCAAATCACCGAGATCGAGTCGTCGAAACTCGTCGCGAGCGAAGAAGAAGAAATCGAGAAGCGCTACAAACTCGCCAGCAACAGCAAACGGCTCATTGAGCTTGCCAGCGGGATCGCGAACAGACTTTCCGAGGCAGACGATTCCGTCCTCGCCCAGCTCGCGGAAACGCAACGGCTGCTTCGGGAATTGGAAAAGATCGACGGCTCGATCGCACAATTCTCGTCGGCGCACGCCGCTGCTGTGGTGGAGCTTTCCGAAATCGCGCGCACTCTCTCGGCTTACGCCGAGAAATTCGATCTCGATCCGGCACAACTGGCCGCACTTGAACAACGCGTTTCGCTGTTTGAAACGTTGAAGCGCAAATACGGCGGTTCAATTGCCGACGTGATCGCGTTCGGTGAACGCGCGGCTGAGCGGATGCGGAAGATTGAAGGGCGGGACGTAGAGTTGGAGCGACTCACGAAAGCCATCGAGAGTGTTCGCACGCAAATGAACCGCGCCGGTGAAGCGCTGCGCAAATCGCGCCTAAAGGCTGCGCCGAAACTTTCCGACTACATTCGCCGCAACCTGCGCGACCTCGGGTTTCGCCAATCGGAATTCGAAGCAAAACTCAGCGCACTCGACGAACCGCGCCCGAATGGATTCGATTCTATCGAATTACTTTTTTCACCGAATCCCGGCGAACCGCTAAAACCGCTTCGCGCGATCGCATCGAGCGGCGAAATTTCACGGCTGATGCTGGCGATCAAATCCGCGCTGGCAGCGCATGATTCGATTCCTCTCCTTGTTTTCGACGAGATCGACACGAACGTCGGCGGCGAAATCGCGCACACCGTTGGTGCCAAGATGCAAACGTTAGGGCGGGATCATCAGGTGATCTGCATCACGCATCTGCCGCAAGTCGCTGCGATTGCTTCGGTGCATTTTGTCGTGACGAAGGATGTGACGCGCGGCCGCACATTTTCCGATTTGCATGAAGTCACGGGCAAATCGCGCCAGGAAGAAATCGCGCGAATGCTTGGCGGCAAAAGCGACTCAGCGCTTACGCTCGCGGCGAGTTTACTGAAGGAGCGGCATTAATTTACCGCGGTTATTCTGTAGCCGCGTCCCTGTGGGACGCGTGCGCGTCGCCCACATGGCGACGGCTACAAATTGGATCTTTGTGTCCTTCGTGGTGGAAAAACTACTTCATCACGGGACCGAGTGGGAGGATGACTTTGCCGTAGAGTTCGTTGAGCACCTGCGCCAAGCCGGCATAAATCGCCGAGAATCCGCAGAAAATTCCTTCGTAGCCGGTGAACTGTTTGAAACCAGGACCCGCGTTAATGAAATCGCCAGTCGCGAGTAGAAAGAAAAGAATCGTTAGCGAACCGAAAACGACCTGCCCGGCGACATGCAAGCGCAGCGTGCCAATGAACATGACTGCGGTGAACAGACCCCACATGAAAAGATAGGCCGCCATCGCAGTGTCGTTGGAAGCCGTAGCCCATCCTAACTTCGGCAAAATAATCAACGCTACGAGCGAGAACCAGAATAAGCCGTACGAAAGAAATGCGGTGGTGGCGAAGGTGTTGCCTTTCCGCCATTCCATAATTCCAGCCACAATTTGCGCCGTGCCGCCATAGCAAATCCCCATCGCCAGAATCATGCTATTGAGTTCGTAAAACCCCGCGTTGTGGAGGTTTAGCAACACAGTAGTCATGCCGAAGCCGAGCAGCCCCAGAGGCGCCGGATTCGCTGTCGTATCCTTGAGATGAGTAGTGGATTCGTTCATGGCGACGGCAGTCTGCCTAAAGAAAGAGCGACAATGCAAGAAGGAATGGGCTTCGCTCGTTGGACCACTTTTTGTACCGGCGCTCGGAGACCGCCGCTGCGCTCACTTTTGGTCCGCTTAACGATTTCGCTTGTCGGCGCACCTCCGCTGAAATTATGGTCCTAGTTTCGTATATGATTCGGCGCGATTATCTAGTTGTTGGTGCGGGTATAGGAGGAGCGAGTGCATGCGAAGGAATTCGCAAATACGACAAGCGCGGCTCCGTCACACTGGTCGGCGCGGAAGCATTCCCGCCTTACAAGCGTTGGATCCTTTCGAAGAGCTTTTTGCGAGAAAAGGAAGCGAATCCGAAAAAGCTCCAGGAAGTCGATGAGCGCTGGTTTGAAGCGCATAAGATCGAGGCACGCTTCGGCACGGTAGTCACGCAATTCAACATCGAGCGTCGCCTGGCTGTGCTGGCCAATGGCGAAAGCATCGAATTTACGAAAGCCTGCCTCGCGATGGGGAGCCGGCCGGTACGCCTTGCAATGGCAGGGACAAGTCTCGGGAACGTAATTTATTTGCGAACGACTCGTGACGCGCTCGCATTACGCGAAATGGCGAGCTTGGAGAAAACGATCATGGTCGTCGGAGGTGGTTTGCTGGCATGCGAGTCCGCAGCAAGCCTGCGCATGATGAAAATGAAGGTCGGCTTGATGCATCGCGACGCTTACTTGTTGAATCGGTACGTCGATCCCGAGACCGGCAGATGGTTGACTGATTATTTCACGAAGCACGGCGTGGTGCTCTCGATGGGAGAAGCCCTCAACGGATTCGAAGGCAAAACCGTGCTGCGCAACATTCAAACCAAGAGCGGTAATCGTTTCCCGGTTGGCCTTGCCGTGGTTGCATGCGGCGCAGAACCGAATCTCGATCTTGTGCGCAACACTCCATTAGCAGGGCCGCACGGGTCGCCTGTCACCGAATATCTAGAGACCGAGGAAAAAGGAATTTACGCCATCGGCGATCTCGCCTTCTACCCAGACAGGGTCATGGGCGGCATGCGGCGTCAGACCCATTGGGAAAACGCCCGCGAGCAAGGTCTGGTCGCAGGGGCCAATATGACGGGCAAGAAGCGGATCCGATATGAACAGGTCCCCTATTTTTGGACGGAGATGTTCGATTTGCGGATGGATTTCGTCGGCGACTTTACGCTGCAGCCTACGCGCGTGAATCTTGATGGAACGTACTCGAAGAAAAAATTCATCGCCCGATATTACCAGGGGGATAAGCTCCGCGGGATTCTTCTTTGCCAGCAAACGCAACGCGAAGTCGATGCGGCCAAAAGTCAGTTGCGGCAGGCGCAGGGGAAATAGAAACGGTCTGGACCTACAGGGCACGCTATCATGTCATTCTGAGCGAAGCGAAGAATGGAGCGAGCGGGGCGACCGACATGGGCTGCCCAGCCGCGTAGGGTAGCGCCGAGTGAGTCGGGAGACGAACGAGTTCAATCTCAGATCAGCTTTGCATCGATGCTCTTAGCGGAAAATAGCCAGAGATGTTTCGCTCCGCTCAACATGACAGCTCGATGTATGAGATGACTTAATTCACGTCTGCCGGGATTTGGAACGCCGGATTGCTCGCGCGCACGAGCTTCCAATCCCACGGTTTGCCTGAGACGTGATGCCACTCCAGCTCGAAAGGCGCTGGCAATCTGTTCACACGTTCATCCAACAACTGCATCACCCCATCGTCGCTGCTGTAGACGTTGATTTTGCCGATCCAGATCGCACGCGGCCCTTCAACCTGCACCGCAGCCTCGGGCGCAGTAATCCTGGAGCCGCGAACCCATCGAAAACCATCCCGCATCCGCTCAATAAGCCGTGCCCGATCATGGTCCCACTGATCGCGAAAGTCTTCGCCAATGAAATCGGCAACACTCTCCCAATTTCTGCCATCGATTGCGTGAAAGAAACGTTCTGTGTGAAGGCGGACCTGATGCTCGGGTCGCCAAAGCCAGAGCAGATAGAGGCCAATGCACAGCGCAACGGCCAACACGCCGATGATTGCTCCACGAAGCGTAAGCGTCACAGACGCTGCAACGATACAACATCAGGATCGAATCGGCGTGAGATTCGCTTACTTGACGCGAAAACTGCCAAACGCGACGGCAGTTCCAGCGAAGGTCCAGCGCCCTGGGGCTTCTCAGCTCGGCCGAAGATGCGTTGAAACGTCGCGTGATGTAATCAAGAAATTTCTTTAGGATAATGCGTAGAAAGTCGTCAAGATTTATTTTACTTTTGCGCCAGATGTTCTGAGCCGCGTGATTTTCCTCGGCCCAGTCTTTGATGTTTAACCTGCGTCGCGTGCGTGCCAATCGACGTTGCGGGTCACGTACATGGCGATTGCCAGCACGACAAAAGGCGCGATTGCGCCCATGAGCAGCGCGTAATCCTGCTGCCGCAAAGTGATGTAGAGAAACGGCTAAACTCCAATCAGGCCGACGCTGGCCGATTAGCCAAGTGACTTCACGCCTGCGCTTCGGGCGTTGTAGGCTGCGCTGTCCTCAGCGCATTTGATGAGCCAAGCAGATGCTTGGTTTTTCTACGCTGGAGACAGCGGATGCTACAGCTGCGTTTTCTCACAACAATGTGACTAAGTCTGCGTCTGCCACCGCCGGCGAATTCGGGCCGCTTCGCGCATAAAGTTCGGGTTCCGGATTATTTTCGTAGGATTCTCAGGCACCGAATCACTTCGCTCGAACAGCGAAAGGCAATCGATCAACCGTCTCCCACGCCAGTTCACCAGCTCCTGACTCAGGCATTGCAGCCCGTTTCGCGCCGATAGCGCGCGAAATAACTCCGCGGTCATGCCGGGGTTTCGATGATGCGCCCAGTCGAGAATCTTCGCCTTGATCAACGGCTTCGCGAGCGGCTCCGGAAGCCGTTCGCGAGGCGAATTAGAATATTCCCCAAAGTTCGAATGATGAATGAAACCTTTGCCGCCAATTTTCAACTTCGTTCCGAGTTGACGCAGGTACTCCTCGACCACTTCGCGGTCCGGATGCACAAAGGAATCGAAACTGAAAACAAAATCCACTGACGCGTCAGGAATCATCGACAACGAGAGGCCATCATTCAGACAACAGCGGACATGCGAAACACTCGCAAAACGCTCCTGACACGCTTCGATACAATCGCTCGATTTATCAACGGCCCACAGTTCGTTGCAGTAATCCTTCAGATAATGCGTCCACCGCCCAAACCCTGGCGCGATTTCCAAAATCGTGTCCGCCGGCAGACAGTCGCGAATCCGCGGAAAAATTGTGCCGATCCATTGCGCGGCAGAGCTGCGCCACGGTTGCGACCATTCCTCGCCCGCCTCTTTCCAGTCGTACTTCATTTGTAGAATGGCTGGGGCCGGAATCGAACCGGCGACACGTGGATTTTCAGTCCACTGCTCTGCCAACTGAGCTACCCAGCCGTGATGGCGCCGATCGTGTGGCGCCGTGGGGTTTTCACTATGCAACAATGTTGTTGTAGGGCAAGGCCCTGTAGAACGTACGTCACAAACATCGCTCCTGTCATGTTGAGCGGAGCGAAACATCTCAGTGTAGGAAGGTGCACAAGGATTCAGTTGAGAAACAATCGGAGATTCTTCACTCCGCGCAGAATGACATTCATCAAATAAGGCTGGAGGATTCTCTAATTGTTGGATTGCGCTTTCCAGTTACAATCGGCCACATGAAGAAGCCCATTTTCACCAGCGAAGCGCCGGCGGCAATCGGCCCTTATTCGCAAGGGATGCGCAGCGGACGCTTCCTGTTTTGCAGCGGCCAAATTCCGCTCGACCCGAAGTCCGGCGAAATCGTTTCCGGCGACATTGCGGCGCAGACCCGGCGAGTGTTGGATAATATCGCAGCGATCTTACGAACGGCAGGCCTGACTTTTGATAACGTCGTTAAGACAACCATTTTCCTCACTGACCTCGGCGACTTTCAGACGGTAAACGAGATATACGGCTCGTATTTCAAACAAGATCCCCCTGCCCGTTCCACCGTCCAGGTTTCCGCGCTACCGAGAGGAGCCAATGTAGAAATCGAGGTAATTGCCGCAGCAGCGGAGGCTGACCAGGCCGCATATGATACATCTGGGTAGGATCGCTCTGCGTTTAGGGAGCGCACGCCGCTGGCGTGGTCCGTTCGACGGCTCGTCGAACCGTTCTTCATGGATACGCCGCGCAATGATTTCTTCTCCCTCCTTCACATGCTTCGTCCCATACCGAGAGGTTTTCGGCGGGCCGCCGAAAACAGCACGCCAGCGGCGTGCGCTCCCCAGATGAGCAAAGATCTGCTGGCACTATTTCGTAAAACCGGCGCGCTGCTGGATGGGCACTTCGTCTTGCGCTCGGGTCTGCACAGCCGCGAGTATTTCCAATGCGCGCTGCTCCTTCAGCACACCGAGATCGCCGCAAAGGTGTGTGGATGGCTCGCGGATAAAGTGCGCCAGTTTGATTGCGACACAGTTATCTCCCCAGCCCTCGGCGGAATCATTGTCGGACAGGAGGTTGGACGGTCGTTAGGCAAACGCCATATTTTTGCAGAGAAAGAGGAAGGCCAACTCGTTTTGCGCCGCGGTTTTCAAATTTTTCCCAACGAGAGATTCGCTGTAGTCGAAGACGTCGTCACTCGCGGGGGACGTGTCAAGGAGACAATCGATATCGTGCACGCCCATGGCGGCATCGTCTCCGCAGTCGGCGTGATTGTGGATCGAAGCGGCGCAGCCAAACCGGATTTCGGCTGTCCGTTTGTGAGCTTGATCGAAATGAATATGGAGACGTTCTCCGCAGACAATCTCCCGTCCGATCTCGCTAAAATCCCAGCCGTTAAACCCGGCAGCAAGTAGACGGCGGCATTTGTCGCCATTAGGGCTGAGGTGGAACGCGTTGTCCGCAACGCGTTGACTAACACATGCGGCTTTGCCGCCGCATATCTGAGCTCGGCGAATCAAGACCCATCGTCTTGAGGACAAGCCGATCCACCTTCGCTCGTGTTGGTTCAGATTCGGACAGCGTTCGCCGTCGAAATCACAACGCCGGCAAAATACGCCCGCTTACTTCACCGAAACCAACGCGGTAACCATCGCCCCGGCACCAGCCGGTGATCGTTAGGCGGTCGCCGTCCTCGAGCCATTTGCGTGTTTCTCCGTTCGGCAACTTGATTGGATTCGCGCCGCGCCAGGTCAACTCCAGCATGCAGCCGCGCGATTCTTCAGTTGCTCCGCTAACGGTGCCGCTTGCAAGTAAATCGCCTGGTTCAAGATTGCAGCCGTTCACCGTGTGATGCGCGAGCTGCTGCGAAATGCTCCAGTAAAGGTTTTGGAAATTCGTGCGCGTGAGGACATACGGCGCACTCATCGATGACGTTTTGAGCTGCGCTTCGAGCTGGATGTCGAATGTGAAATCGTTTGTTGCGCGCAAATACGGGAGCGGCTCGGGATCCTGTGACGGCAGGGATTTCCTGAACGGTTCAAGCGCTTCGAGCGTCACTACCCATGGCGAAATGCTCGTCGCGAAGTTCTTTGCCAGGAACGGGCCCAGCGGCTGATATTCCCACGTCTGAATGTCGCGCGCGCTCCAGTCGTTCATCAGGACCAGTCCGAAAATGTGATCGCTGGCGCGATCGATCGGTACCGGTTCGCCTAACGAGTTGCCTGGCCCGATGAGAAACGCCATTTCCAATTCGTAATCGAAGCTTTTGCTCGAACCGAACGCCGGCGCGGTCGCGTCCGGCGCTTTCGTCTGTCCGCTTGGCCGGCGCACATCCATCCCGCTGACGACGACCGAACTAGCGCGTCCATGATATGCGACTGGCAACCATTTCCAGTTCGGCATCAGCGCGTTCTCAGGACCGCGCAACATCGTGCCGACGTTATGCGCGTGATGGTACGACGAATAGAAATCGGTGTAATTGCCGATGCGCACCGGAAGTTTCATCGCCACGTCCTTTTGCGCATGAAAAATTTTTCGCAGCCGAGCGTCATCCCGCAGTACGGGAGTATCCGCCGAGAGCAGGTGCTGAAGGATCTCGCGCGTCTTTCGCCACGCTGGACGACCGAGCGCAAGAAATGAATTTAGCGAATCCTCAGAGAATACCTTTTGGTTCTGAAATTCCGGCGACCGAAAATGACCGAGTTCTTCCAACGCGGAGAGATCAAGAATCAAGTCCCCAATCGCAACGCCCACACGCGGTTTGCCTTGTCGCGGTTGGAAAACGCCGAAGGGAAGATTCTCCAACGGAAAGTGCGAATTCGATGCGATCTCGATGAAAGATTTGAGTGGCATTCATTGGAATTGTAGGGCGTTTCTGTGAAACGCCAACCTGCGGCGTCTGACACAGACGCCTTACAGGAAGCCGAGCGCCCGCAAATCCTCCCGCGGCTCATCAAAGCTGCAACTGCCGAAAGACCTCACGAACTTGCGCCAGTATTGTAGGCGTTCCGTATCGATTTTAGAGTCGCGCCACGCGAAGAAATCGTCTTTAAACGAAAACGAGTGCGGGTCCTCGTCCTCGAGCATCGTCACGGCTTGATCGGCGTCCCATTGATGCTCCGCCGCAAGAACTGCGGCTCCGAGCACGTTGAGAAAGCCATGCATCTTCGCCTTCACTTCTTCGCGAAATTGCCGGATTGGATGATGCAGCCCCGCCGTAAACTTGATCGGGAGCTGATGCGCAGCTGCCGTTACCAGAGCGCGCGCGATCTGCGCCGAAGTTGGAAATGCATCAGCCGTCACTCCGCCGGTTCGCAATTTGTAACCGAATGTTGCCATGTCCTCGTCGGAGTTGTGTCCGGCAATCAATACAATGGTCCGCTCTGCTCTCTCAGGCGGCGCTTCCCAAAACACCGGCAACTCACCCACAATCGCCCTCGCCTCTTTGAGAGAAGCAGAATCCAAATCGTCCGGTAAAAACATTTCAAGATGACTGACCGAGACGAGATCGACATCGGACCTCGAGAATGAACGAATCGCCGTCGCCGCCTTAACCAGCCCATCGAGAAAGGCGTTCGCCTTTGTGGTTTTCGGTCCTAGCGCGGCGACGCGGAGCGGATGCTGAGGATCGAACTCTGAAAGAAATTGCCTTGCCGGATCGAATTGTTCGACCGGCAGAACGAATCCGTTCAGCATCCACGCTTCAGATGAACGCACGTAGCTCGCCTGGTTCCGCAACGCCGGCTCGAGCGCCAGGGCGCAAGGCGGAAACATCCCCGCATAATCAATTGCTTGGTAGAGAAGAGCCCGAAGCGAAGCAGAAACAGCCATGACCCGGAGACCTAACCACGAATGCTCACGGATGAACACGAACATTTTCAGGTAAACTGTTCCTTGTATGCAGGCGTATTCGTTAGTCCTCGATGTCATCAGTGGTTGCTGGCTGATCTTTGTCGCGGTCTGGGTGCTCGCTGCGGTATCGACCAAGCGCACAGTGTATCGTGAAAACCAGGCGCAACGGCTGCGCTACTGGGTATTACTGGTGATCGCTTTCCTCCTGGTACTCTATGGCCGGCGATTGCCTTATCCGTTCAATCCGGGCATCATTCCCCACGTAGCGCCGACCGCATGGGCGGCTGCAGTTTTGTGCGTCATCGGTTTGGCCTTCGCGGTTTGGGCCAGAGTTACTCTCGGGCGAAACTGGAGCGGTTTTGTGACACTAAAAGAAGGACACGAACTGGTGGAGCGCGGGCCGTACCGATTCGTGCGCCATCCAATCTATACCGGGATACTCACCATGTTCTTTGCCACCGCGCTCGCGCGAGGAGACTTGTCCGGGTTTGTGGGCACACTCCTAATGTTTGCGAGTTTCTGGATTAAACTTCGCGACGAGGAAAAGCTGATGCTGCAACAATTCCCCGAGCGGTATGCAGATTATCGACGACGAGCCAAATGCATCATTCCTTTTGTCCTCTGATTGGAGGCGGCAGCGGCATCGCTTGAATTGTAGGGCGTTTCTGTGAAACGCCAATCCGACGGCGTCTGACACAGACGCCCTACAACGCCACCCCAAAAATCTAATCGGACGACGCAAATTGCGGCGTCATGCTAAACGAAGCGCGCAAGTCACCGCCGGGCGAAATGGTTTGGATTCCCTGCTTCTTCTCGAACGCGCGTTGCTCATGGTGATCGGTCAACCCCCAGCACGGCTCGATGCAGAGAAATGGCCCACCGTCCGACCACAACGTCACGTACGGGACGCCGGTCAGGTCCAGAGTCATCCATCGACCGCTTGGTGGATCGACATAGGAAAAAACTCGTCGCGGCACATCCACTAGTTCGAGAATCACCGAACCCGGCAACTCGTTCCTTGGAAACGGCATTTCGCCACCACGAAATTCAACCTCGCGCGTTTCGCCCGACAAGAAATTGCCCGGCGAAAAATATCGTCGGTACAATCCGCGCGGCATTTGTAAATGAAAGGTCTCGAATGAAATCGCGCCGAAGCCTGGATGCAATCCGAACGACACGTGCGCGGTCAGTTCCGTTTCATGGTTTCGAAACTCGAAAACCACACCCAGGCCGTTCGCGCCAATCTGATAAGTGAGATCAACACTCACCTTCAGCGGATATTCGTTTAGTGAAAAATCATCCGGTGTGATTCGGTATTTCAGCGATGCGCCGCTGTCGTCGGTAAAAGATCCGGCGAGATGCCATGTTTTCGCGCGAAGAAAACCGTGGGTGCCCCCCTTGATTTCGCGGCCGCGATAGAGACTGCTGCCATTCTTCAGTCGATGAAGATAATAACCCATGACCGTGGCGTGATTTGCCCAGCCTTTAGGCGGCGCCGTCACATCGTTGTCCCGGTAAAGAAAGCCAATCCACTCGCCGGCTTCGTTGATTCGCGCCATGCTGATCAGTTCCGCGCCGAGACGCGACACAATGATGCGAAGTCCGTTCTCTTCGTCAGTAAGAACATCCAGATACCGACCGTCACGGTTTTCCTCTGTGTGCGCGAACTTCATCGTAGGGGTGCGTGCAATTGTAGGGCGTTTGTGTGAAACGCCAACGTGCTGGCGTCTGACACAGACGCCCTACAGTAGTTTTGAACGGCCGCGGTTCGTCGCGCCGCTCATGGGAACAAGCCGCGCACTTGTTTCGCTTTGATCACGCGCTCGACACCGGTTGCCATCGCCGCCGTTCGATGTGAGACCCTGTGGTCCTTCGCGCGCCTGATCACTTGCGCAAACGAATGCTCCAGAATGCGGAACAGTTTGTCTGTCACTTCCGATTCCGACCACAGAAAGGCCTGCAGACCTTGCACCCACTCGAAGTATGAGACGATCACGCCACCGGCGTTACAAAGAATATCCGGGATCACGAAAACTTCGTCCCAGCGTTCGTCCAGAACCAGATCCGCATCTGGCGTGGTCGGGCCGTTGGCGCCTTCGGCAAGGATGCGGCACTTGAGTTGACCGGCATTTTTTGCGGTAATCACGCGATCAACCGCGGCCGGAACAAGAATATCGCACGGCAGTGTGAGAAACTCGTTAGGATTTACATGATCATCCTGAGCGAACGCCCGCAGGTTCCCCTTCTTGATCATGTGTTGCTCCGCTGCTTTAACGTCGATCCCTTTCGGATTGTGAATCGCTGCGGTGTGATCGCTGATCCCGACGACTTTGACGCCGCTCTTGTAGGCCAACGACAAAGCTGCAACCGAACCGACGTTGCCGAATCCTTGAATGATCGCAGTGCATTTTTCCGGATCCATCTTCAGCATGTTCATCGCGCGCTCGACGAGATACACAACGCCGCGACCAGTGGCTTCACGCCGGCCTTCGGTTCCACCGATGGCAACCGGTTTGCCGGTAACGATTTCATTCACGGCGTAGCCCATGTAAACGGAGTAAGTGTCCATGAACCAGGCCATGATCTGTTCGTTAGTGCCCATGTCCGGTCCCATGATGTCGGTATGCGGCCCGACGAACGGAATCATCTCCTGCATATAACGGCGCGACACGGACTCGAGTTCCCTCCGCGATAATTTCGAGGGATCAACGGCTACGCCGCCCTTGGCGCCACCGTAAGGCAACTGCGCGAGAGCGCATTTCCAACTCATCCACATCGCCAGCGCCGCCGTTTCGCCCATCGAAAGCGAAGGCGCGAACCGAGTGCCACCTTTGGTCGGCCCCAGCGCGATATGATGTTGGACCCTGTAACCTTGGAACGCTCTGGTGCTCCCGTCGTCCATGTGCACAGGCAGCGTCACGGCGACGGCGCGTTTGGGGTACGTCGCCCATTCCCGGTCGTTCTGGTCGATGTCCAGATAATCGGCGATGACGCGAAACTGCTCGCAGGCCATCTGGAAAACTTCGTCGTGGTAAATCGTGTGTGCCGCTACATCAGCGCAACTCTGGGTCTCCATTGGAAGCTGCTATTTGCGCTGCGCACGTGGCGTCGTCAACTGTGAAACTTTGGAATACGGCGACATGTCGGCGCTTTAAAAGCGCGGACATGTCCGCGCCCTCAAAAATGCCTGTTGCCATTCACGCTGGTTTCGGCAATCACTCGCACATGAATTGGCCCCATGGGCCAGCCCAGTGGCTGTTTGAACCGGGTCTTTAGCTCATCACTGCAGGGACTTACAGGAAACTCCCGCATCTCAATTCACCTGCGAGACTCGATTTCTTCCAGAACTCTCTCTTTCAATATGCCGATGAACTTGGCTGGGACCTGCGGGCTTGGGCCGTGCTCGCGAACCATTATCACTTCGTCGCCGCGTCGCCGAGAGAGGCTCGCACGCTTCGGAAATTTCTTGGCAAGCTTCACATGAAAACGGCTGAGAGACTCAATCTTTGGGACAATAAACCGGGCCGAAAAGTGTGGTTTCAATTTTGGGACAGCCACATCACATACAAGCGCTCTTATTTGGCGGGAGTGCGGCGACATGTCGCCGCTTTAAAAGCGCGGACATGTCCCGCGCACTCCAAATGCACACCACAGCAAAGATCGACAAGCGCGCGTGAAGTTGGCTAATGTCCGCAAATGAAAATCGAAACCATAGCCGTCCACGCGGGACACGAGGTGGATCCCGCAACAGGAGCGGTCGCCGCGCCCATTTATCTGTCCACCACGTTTGAGCGCGACATCGAAGGCACGTACTCGCGCGGATTCATGTACTCGCGCAACGACAATCCAAATCGAAAAACGCTCGAGCGCGGCGTGTCCATGCTCGAAGGCGGCGAAGCGGCCGCGGCATTTGCCTACGGCACCGGCGCAACCATGTCGATTTTTCAGGCGTTAACCCCCGGTGATCACGTCCTCGCGCACACCGACGCGTACTACGGCACGTCGCGATTAATCCGGGAAATTTTTGTGCGCTGGGGACTCGAGGCCGATTTCGTCGACATGAGCGATCTCGCCGCGGTTAAGAAAGCGCTGCGACAAAAGACAAAACTGGCCTGGGCCGAAACACCTTCCAATCCATTGCTAAAAGTTGTCGATCTCGCCGCGCTCGCTGAAATCGCGCACGACGCCGGCGCGATTTTCGTTTGCGACAACACATGGGCGCCGGTGCTGCAACGCCCATTCGATCTCGGCGCCGATCTGATTTTGCACTCCACGACGAAATATTTTGGCGGGCATTGCGATGTTCTCGGAGGAATCGTCGTCGCAAAGACAGACAGTGAATATTTCCAGCGGATCCGTGGCATCCAATACGAGGGCGGCGCGGTCCCCTCGCCTTTCGACTGCTGGCTGATCCTGCGCGGGATGCGCACGTTGCCGTGGCGCATGCG
>JBARAJ010000062.1:0-10919 GCA_049791915.1 Candidatus Udaeobacter sp. | reverse complement strand
GCCCAAAGAGTTTGCCACGAATTCATTTATTCAATTGAGGACTGCAATTCTGACATTTCTCATTGGATTCATGCTTAGCTGTTTTGGGCTTTCATCAAAAGTACTAGCCGTCGTCCCAGCACCGGACGGAGGTTACCCTGGTGGCAATACCGCAGAGGGTGATAATGCGCTCTTCACTCTCACCACGGGCGCCAGCAACACGGCCATCGGTTTTGCCGCGCTCGGTAGTGACACAACCGGCGACTTCAACACGGCCATCGGTTTTGCCGCCCTCGGTAGCAACACAGCCGGCGACCTCAACACTGCGGAGGGATCTGGCGCCCTTCTCTTGAACACCACCGGCAGCTCTAACACCGCGAGCGGAAATAATGCGCTTTTTCACAACACCAGCGGTTTTCAGAACGTAGCCACCGGCGTGCAAGCGCTATTTAGCAACACAACCGGATTTCACAACGCGGCCGCCGGTTTTCAAGCGCTCCTTTCCAACACAACCGGTAACCATAACACGGCCGACGGTGATAACGCACTCGTTCACAACACAACAGGTATCCTCAACACGGCCGTCGGTGGCCATGCGCTCGATCAGAACATAACCGGCAGCTCTAACGTTGCCTTGGGCTTTCAAGCCGGTTTCAATATCACGGGAAATGGTAATGTCTGTATCGGTCAGAACATCGTAGGTCTTGCCGGCGAGAGCAACGTCACCCGGATCGGAAACATCGCCTCGACGGCGCAGGCTAACGGCGTCTTCGTTACTGTAGGCGCCGGCGGCAAACTTGGCTTCCAAGTCTCCTCGCGACGCTACAAGGACGACATCAAACCTATGGATAAGGCCAGCGAAGCGCTTTTCGCGCTTAAACCGGTTAGCTTCCGCTACAAGCGGGAGATTGATCCCGCGCGCTCGCCTGATTTTGGCCTTATCGCCGAGGACGTGGCCACCGTGAATCCTGATCTGGTGGCACGCGACGAGGAGGGCAAAATCGTTACCGTTCGCTATCAAGCGGTCAACGCCATGTTGCTCAACGAGTTCCTAAAAGAACACAAAAAAGTCGAGGAACAGGAAAAGACAATCCTGGAGCTAAAATCTGGAATGATCGCCCTCGCAGCGACGGCGAAAGAACAGGCGCTGCAAATTCAGAAGGTGAGCGCACAGCTCGAAGCGAGCAGACCTGCGCCGCAGGTAGTCAACAATCCCTAAGGCGCAGCATTTCAAAATCAGCTGTCACACTTCGCTGCGTGGTGGCTTTGCCGTTACTTGCGCCTAAATTCGAATTTGGTGGTCTCTTCCTTGCCATTCTGAACATAAGTCCACTCTTCCACGTGGTGTTGGCTCATGATTAGGTCTAGCGATGGAGCAACGGAGAAACATCGAAGCCGAAGACTACCTGCCCTGCTGTGTTTGCATCAAGTGTTCGTTGAATGCTGAAAAATATGGATTTGTAATCTTGTCTAAAGTGATAATCTACACGGCGAAACGCGAAATACGTCTTGGCGGCTGCACGCAGGGTGTTAACGGGAATGGATGGGAGAGTAATGGGGAAACGCTGCTCACTTGGCCTTTTTTGTTTCTCGGTGTTCATCGCACTTAATCCGGCCTTCTCTGATCAAATCGCGGCGGTCACGGAAAAGGACAAGCCTCGCACCAGAAAATCGTCAGTCTCTCGTCCTGCGCGGCCGTATCCATGGAAACCAAATATCGTAACAACCGTCTTTTGGATCGGTGAACAGCCGGGTGGAAATAATCTCGTCCCGAATCGCACAAGTGCGTGGGACAAAAAATGGACAAAAAGCTACGGCGGTTTCGATGATCCGAATCCTGCCCATCGACGTAATTATGTTCCGGTAAGATTTACACCAACGCAGAACCCGTTTTACTGCGCACTTCCCTACAACGACAAAGCACATACTGGCCACCGGCCGGAAGCGCCTCGAGTTGTTCCGTGGTTTCAAGAGGCGTACCAGGGTCCGGCTGTTTCCACTTGCAAAGATCGATGGGTCGCGATCCGCAAAGGCAATCGAATCGCTTATGCGCAGTGGGAAGACGCAGGACCATTCCGAACGGACCATTGGCAATACGTTTTTGGCAATGAACGTCCAAAATCCAATCTGAATAAGGGCGCTGGCCTCGATGTCTCCCCTGCCGTGCGAGACTATCTCGGGCTGAAACAAACGGACGTCACAGACTGGCGGTTCGTGGACTTTGGCGATGTGCCGCGTGGGCCATGGTCAACTTTGGGAGAAAACAACACGTTTGTTATCGACGGTCGCAAAAAAGACGTGAAGGTCACTGAGCGGTTGAGACCAAACGAAGCAGGCGTGATTGCTCGATAATCCTCGGGCACGGAATGCGTGAATCGACTTTCACAAATTTCTGCTCTCTACGCGACTCTCATGATTTTGAGTGGCTGCAGCACAGTGAGCGACATGCTTACGTCGAATATACCGGAGGGTCATTCAGGCCGTCCGTCGATCGTCGTGAGCTTACGGGCACAGGAAGCCTATCTCTACCGCGCAGGGCATAGAACCGCGTCGTCGCGCGTATCCAGTGGACGCGAAGGGTACCGCACTCCGGTCGGCCGCTTTCAAGTCATCCGTAAGGACGAAGATCATCGCTCCAGCGTTTATGGTGACTATGTTGATGACTCGGGCCACATCGTGAAGGCCAACGTCGATAGCAGGCGTGACCGCAAGCCGCCGCATTCGCACTTCGTGGGTGCCGCGATGCCCTATTTCATCGAGTTCTCGCCGGGCTACGGATTGCACCAGGGTTATCTGCCGGGGATGCCGGCATCACACGGATGCATTAGGATGCCTTATTGGAAGGCGCGCCAGTTTTATAACGCCGCCAGCCTCGGCACAGTGGTGGTGATAAAACCTTAGGAAGTTCGGAGCCGGATCGCGCCAAAATATTTTTTGCGACAAGCTGCCATTACGCACACTCTCAGAGCTCCATCTCCAGTAGGAGGTTATCTCTGTAGCAAGATTGTGGCGGCTTTTGTAAGTCCGAATCTGTAGCTGGCGCGGACATCCAGCAGCGGGATGGAATTCGAACTGTATCAAAACCTATTTCCTGGCTGGCGGTGGCGAGGGCAAAACAAAAGGTCAATTGAGAACATGAAATTATCTGTCGAAACGAAAGTGGCCACTGCCGTAGCCGCTGGTTTTATAGCATTGACTGCAGGCGCGATCGTGCAGGGAAGCAGTGGAGACCAAACCGGTGGGCCTAACAATTACAACCCGGCGAATAATCCCGGACTGAACACGCACATGAGCCAGGCGGCAGACAATAGTTCGCTGTTTGGCCGCACCAACGCTGAAGAGAACATGCAAAGGGTCTCCGACCAAGATGTCACAGATACAATCTCAAAGAAGGATACAAAGAGCAAAACCGGAAAGTCGCGAAAACATCACACGAACGAACAGGCTCAGCGAAACCAATGAGTCGGTATCAAGCTTTTCTGCAGTTGCGCCTATAAGACGTTGTTCAGCTATAGCTTATTTTACCTAACAAGCGGTGTCTAAAGCGCAACAACAAAGTGTACTACAGTACTTCTGAGCCGAATTCGCCGTCGCTGACGCGAGTGCGGATTTTCATCTTTGACCTAACTACTGCAGCTGTCCGGATGATTTGGCCGCGATCGCTCACGGTGATGCTGTAGCCGCGGCGCAGCGTCGCGTCGGGTCCTAGCACGCGCAGAATGCCTTCGATGCGACTGAAACGGTGTCTTGCTGTTTCAATCCAGCGCGCAGGGCAGGCAACTAGTCGCCGATGGAGATCGGCAAAATGGTTGCGACGCATCATCAGTTCGCGAACGGGACTGCGCGCTTGCATCACACGCAGGGCATGGTCCAGACCGCGCTTGTAGCCCTCAATCTTATGCGCGAGACAACGATGCAGGGTATCCCGCATGTGGTCGAGCCGTTGCTGCGCGTCGCGTATGCGGTTCAGTAACTGGCGACCCAGCGTGCGCGCGCAACGATCGATCTGGCGCTGGAGATCTATGACATCAGGGACAATCAATTCGGCGGCAACGCTTGGGGTAGGGGCGCGTAGATCTGCGACAAAGTCGCAAATGGTAAAATCGATTTCGTGACCGACAGCCGAGACGATGGGCACGGCGGAATGGAACATCGCGCGCGCGACGATCTCTTCGTTGAACTCCCACAAGTCTTCAATGCTACCACCGCCACGCGTGACGACGATGAGATCGACAGGCAAAAATACCTCGTTAGGCGTGGAGAATTCGCGAATGGCAACGGCAATTTCCTGCGCTGCGCCGGTTCCTTGCACGCGCACGGGGTTGATCAGAATCTGCAACCACGGTGCGCGACGACGGAGCACGTTCAAAATGTCGCGGACAGCTGCGCCGCTTGGTGACGTCACAATCCCAATCCGATGCGGAAACTTCGGCAACGGCCGCTTCTGTTCCGGAGCAAACAATCCTTCAGCCTCAAGTTTGCGTTTTAGCGCTTCAAACTTTGCCTGGAGCAGGCCGACTCCGCGGGGCTGAAGAATCTGAACATTGAGTTGGTATTGTCCGCGCGCTTCGAAAACTGTGACGGTGCCGAAGACTTGCACCTGTGCGCCATCGGCGAGCGGTTGTCGCGGCGGCTGCATCGTGTCTCGCCAGATCACGCATGAGATTTGTGCCCGTTGATCTTTGAGCGTGAAATACTGATGACCGCTTGGGTGCAATTTGTAGTTTGAGATTTCTCCCTGGACCCAGACCGCCGCGAACTTTGTCTCAAGCGTGCCGCGGATGCTTCGCGTCAGCTCGGAGACAGTCAAAACTTTGGCCGTCTGCTGGAAGAAATCCGCTGTGAATTGCATAACGCTCCTCCGGGGCTTCCGCCTACATCATTAGCCGAATAGGTCGCTCTGCCCGCCGGCGGGTGGTTTTAGTCCGAGCTTGCGATAGGCATTTGCGGTGGCAACGCGGCCTTGCGGCGTGCGTTTGATGTAGCCTTCCATGATCAAATAGGGCTCGTTGACTTCCTCGATTGTGCCGGCTTCTTCGCCGATCGCGACTGCGAGCGAAGTCAGTCCAACAGGCCCACCGTTGAATTTATGGATCAAGGTTTCGATGATGCGTTTGTCCCATTGATCAAATCCGTCGCGATCGATCTCGAGCATCGCGAGCGCGCGGTCTGCAAGGTTCGCAGTGATTTTACCTTCGGCTTTTACCTGAACGTAATCGCGAACCCAACGCAACAGATTATTCGCCGTGCGCGGGGTGCCGCGTGAGCGCGCAGCGATTTCGGCCGCGCCCGCCGTGTCTATCTCCACGCCTAACAAGTGGGCGCTGCGAACGATGATCTTCTGCATTTCCTCGGCGTTGTAGTAATCGAGCCGCGCCGTCATTCCGAAACGCGAACGGAGTGGCGCGCTTACCATTCCCGCGCGCGTCGTCGCGCCGACCAACGTGAACTTTGGCAAATTGAGCCGCAAACTGCGCGCCTGCGGTCCCTGGTCAATGATGATATCGAGCCGGTAATCTTCCATCGCCGGGTAGAGGTATTCTTCGATGGCCGGCTGCAGCCGGTGAATCTCGTCGATGAAGAGCACATCGCCTTTTTCAAGGCTGGTAAGAAGCCCCGCGAGTTCGCCGGCCTTTTCAATCACTGGGCCGCTGGTGTTTTTGATATTCACGCCCATCGCGTTGGCGATGATGTAGGCAAGGGTGGTCTTGCCGAGGCCCGACGGCCCGCTCAATAGAATGTGCTCGAGCACGTCGCCGCGCTTTTTAGCTGCTGCCACCATCAACTCCAGCCGTTCACGCACCTTTACCTGGCCGGTGAATTCGCTGAACGCGGGTGGTCGCAGCGAAATTTCAAAAGCAGCGTCTGGCTCCGGCGGTTTCATGTTCAAGCGTTGAATCGTTACATCGTTAAATCGGCAGCGCGAGTCTATTCAGGAAGCGGAGTTCAATCCGATTCACGGGAACACCATGCGCGGTTCACGCCAAATTCTTCGTCAGCACCAACTCGGTGCCACGGCGCTTGTGGACATAATCCACCTGATCAAACGCGTAGCGAATCAAGTGAAGACCGAGCCCGCCCGGTTTGATCAGGTCGTGGGACCGGCCTTTCATTTCGTGCGGGAAAACTTTCTCGCCATAATCGCGCAGGCGCATGCGCACGCATTTGCGTAATCCTTCCATTCGCAACGAGATGAGTCGATCGTCGCGCAAACGGTATGCGTAACGGATGACGTTCGTGCATGCTTCATCCACGCCGAGCACCATCATCATTCGCTCCTTTTCTGACAACGGATAGCCCTTCAGGAAATCGCGGACGAATTTCCTCAGCAACGCAAGGTTCGCAGTGTGACTGCTAAATTCGACTTGGCTTCTTTTCATTACAGCCTGCAAAGACGTGAGCAGATTTCAGCGACTGATTCAAGGGGTGAGAGTATTTTGAGATGCGCAGAGATGTCGCCGCAGTGCAAAAAGCCGATGGACAGTCAGTCAAAGCGCTGTTCAAGTTTGCTGGATGTGGCGAGTGTGGGTTGGGCTTTTCCTTTTGGCAACGCCGGTCTGGGCCGAGGAAAACGCTACTGCGTACGAAGCGTTGCGTGTTCTCGGCAGCGAATTCGGTCGCGACGCGCTACATCAAATTGTGTTGATTCATGGCAGCAAGGGCGATCCGCAACCGGAGAAATGGAAAATTGTTGTGGAAAATCCGCAGGGTGGCGGCGTGCGCGAACTGCAAGTTGCTGATGGCAAGATTGATTCCGACGACGAGACAGACCGCGACGTAGCAGGTTCCACTGAAGGAGCGACGATCGACATGTCGCAGTTAAACTTGGATTCCAGCGGCGCGTACGCGGTGGCGAGTCATACGGCCGAGGCGTCGCATACGAGCTTTGCAACAGCGGATTACACATTGCGCACAGACGATCGCGGCGAACCGATGTGGATTGTAACTCTCCGAAACGGATCGTCGCGTCCCATCGGCACGATTTACATCGGCGGGACGCGAGGCACGGTGAGGCGAACGGAGGGCATGTTTGCCGGGGCCACCATGGAGGACGTCGAAGGCGATTACGATCAGGGAAAGGTAACCGGCGTCATCAGCAGCGCGAAACGATCGATCAAGCACGGTTTCAACAGAGCACAGGAAGAAGCCCGCGGAATGTTCGAGAAAGTGAAGCGGTCATTTTCCGATTTCATTAACCGGGAGTAGAGAGACAAGTGAACGAGATGTCTAATGCGTGGCCAGCTCTGCCCTTTGCAGAGTGGCAGGATACTGCGGTCACTTTGCATATGTGGACGCAGATCGTCGGCAAAATCCGCCTGAGGCTCAGTCCATGGATCAACCACTCATGGCACGTGACTCTTTACGTCACTTCTCGCGGCCTAACGACTTCGCCAATCCCTCATGGCACATCGACATTCGAAATTCGTTTCGATTTCATCGATCACGAATTGCGCATCCTTAAAAGCGATGGTGCGGCACGAGTGTTGAAACTGCGCCCGCAGTCGGTGGAGAAATTTTATCGTGAAGTGATGAGTGCGCTAGCCGAGATGGAATTGCCCGTGACCATCAATATGACGCCTAATGAGATTGAGAATCCTATCCCGTTTGATCAAGATGAAGAGCACCGGTCTTACGATCGGGAATACGCCAATCGATTCTGGCGCGTTCTGGTGCAGAGCGATCGGGTGTTCAAGGAGTTCCGATCACGCTTTTGTGGCAAATGCAGTCCGGTGCATTTCTTCTGGGGCAGCTTCGATCTGGCTGTGACGCGGTTTTCCGGGCGGTCCGCGCCGCTGCATCCCGGCGGGGTCCCGCATCTGCCCGATGCAATTGCGCGAGAGGCGTACTCGCAGGAGGTGAGCAGCCTCGGTTTTTGGCCAGGAAACGCCGCGGCGCCGACGCCGATTTTTTATTCGTATGCCTATCCGGAACCGCCTGGATTTGCAGAGGCGAAAATTCAGCCGGATGCGGCTTTCTACGAGACCAAACTGCGCGAATTCATCCTGCCTTATGACGCGGTGCGGACTGCTGAAGAGCCGGATCAACTCCTCCTCGACTTTGCGCAGAGCGCCTACGACGCTGCGTCGAAGCTGGGGAAGTGGGACCGCGCCGCACTGGAGGAGAAGAAGCCAGCCTTGCATTTGCCTCGGCAACATTCGTAATTAAGCGAAATGAATCCTGGTTGCGCAGCGGAACAAGCTGCATGGCGCGAATTGAAAGACGGATGGCGTCCGTTGTACGGAGATGTCGACAGGATTGGTGTCGCGATCGAGTGGCACGACTTTCGCACTGAGCAGCCTTTTAACTGGGGACGCACGTTTCATCCGAATAGCCTGGAGTTTTGCCTGAACCTAAACGGACATGGCGCCGTTGGCGGAGCTGGCGGCACACGCAGCGATTATCTGCCGGGCAATTGCGGCTATTATGCTGTTGCCGATGAGCCGTTGCCTGCGTCACGGCGCGGCCGCGATCATCACCAATTCGTGACGCTCGAATTTTCGCGCGAGCATTTGCGCAACCAGCTTGCGCAGAACGCAGCCGATCTTGAACCCGACATTCGCCGCATCCTTTTCGGAAAGAAAGAGCAGAACGTGGTCGCCCCTGTGCGTCCGATGACGATGCAGCAACGCAGCGTCGTGGCAAGCCTGACGGAACCCCCGGTCGCCAAAGCGGCGCAGGTGCTCTGGTACCAAGGCAAAGCCTTGGAGCTCATGGCGCAGTTTTTCTTTGCGCAGAAGGATCCCGAATTTTTCTGCATGCGCCAGAAGCGGCTGGCGCGCGAGCGAGTGGACCGCGTGAAGGAGATTCTCACGCGCGATCTGGTGAACCCGCCGACGCTGGAAATGTTGGGGCAAGAGGTGGGCTGCAGCCCGTTTTATTTGAGCAGAATTTTCTCGCGCGAAGTTGGTCACACAATCCCGCAATACTTGCGAAATGTGCGCATGGAACGGGCGGCCGAGTTGTTGCGCACCGGGCGTTACAACGTCACCGAAGCCGCGACAGAAGTGGGCTATTCGAGCCTGAGTCATTTCAGCAAAGCATTTTGCGAAACCATCGGCTGCTGCCCGGTGCTGTATCCTGTGGCCAAGAACGTCCTCCTCGACCGTTGATGCGTCGCGTGAATCGTAGTTCGTGAATCGATGTAACGATTTAACGAATCTCGATTAACGTCTTCATGAAAATTCGCCGCGCTCTTCTTTCCGTTTCTGACAAAACCGGCGTCGCTGCGTTTGCTCGCGCGCTGGAAGGCCAGGGCGTAGACATCATTTCCACGGGCGGAACAGCGGTCCTCCTGAAAAAAGAAAAAATTCCCGTTCGCGAGATATCGAGTTTCACCGCATTTCCTGAAGTTCTCGATGGCCGTGTAAAAACTTTGCATCCCCGCGTGCATGGCGGGCTTCTCTACAAGCGTGGGAACGCAAAACACGAAGCAGAAGCGCGTGAATGCGGCTTTGATCCGATCGACCTAGTGGCTGTGAATCTTTATCCTTTCGAGGCCACAGTCGCGAAGCCTGGCGTAACTCTCGCGGAAGCAATTGAAAATATCGACATCGGCGGTCCGTCGATGATTCGAAGCGCCGCGAAGAATTATGAATCGGTCACGGTGATCGTTGATCCCGGAGATTATGACGCGGTGCTCGAAAATATGGGGAAGCACGACGGCGAAACGACCCTGAAACTGCGGGAACGCCTCGCGATCAAAGCCTTCAACAGGACCGCAGAGTACGATCGCGTGATTGCCAATTTCCTGAACAAACAACAGAAGACGGAGGCCTCCTTTTCACTTTCGCTGCCATTGGCGATGCGGTTGCGTTACGGTGAAAATCCTCACCAGGACGCTGGCCTTTACGGCGATTTCGACAAATGCTTCGAGAAACTTCAAGGCAAGGAGCTTTCGTTTAACAACATTCTCGACATTAGCGCCGCGACGAATCTGATTGCCGAATTTGAAGAGCCGACCGTCGCGATCTTGAAGCATACGAACCCCTGTGGCGTCGGCTCCGATGCAGATTTGCGCAAGGCCTGGGAGAAAGCGTTTGCGACGGATAAACAGGCGCCGTTTGGGGGGATTATCGTGTGCAACCGGCCCTTGACCGAGTCGCTGGCAAAAGTGATCAGCGAAATTTTCAGCGAAGTGATCATCGCGCCTGATTTTGAGATCGAAGCGCGCGCCGTTCTTCAGAAGAAAAAAAATCTGCGGCTGATTCGGTTATTGACGCCGCCGAAAGAAGCAAGACCGACGACCGATCTGCGCTCGGTATGCGGGGGTGTATTGGTTCAAGACGCCGATGTCGACGGAGAGCTGACGACGAACGTCGTGAGCAAGCGGCGGCCGGCGAAGGCGGAACTGAACGCGATGTTGTTCGGCTGGCGCGTGGTCAAACACGTTAAATCGAACGCCATCGTGTACGCCAAGGCGGACCGGACACTTGGAATTGGCGCCGGCCAGATGTCGCGCGTCGACGCTTCGCGCATTGCGGTTTGGAAAGCGAACGAAGCCGGGCTCTCGCTCAAAGGCAGCGCGGTCGCAAGCGACGCTTTTTTTCCGTTTCCGGACGGGTTGATCGCGGCGGCCGAAGCTGGCGCAACCTGCGCTATTCAGCCGGGCGGCTCGGTTCGCGACGAAGAAGTGATTGCCGCCGCTAACGAGCGCAAGATGGCAATGATCTTCACGGGCGTCCGGCATTTTCGACACTAGTAACACAGGGTTCCAGCCTGTCTGGTCAGACATGCATCTTGCTTGTCGGTTAGTTTTGCACTGGCAGGCTAGGAAGCCTGCCCGACGAATCAGGCAGGATGCCTGAGTTACCATTCGCGGATTGCATCGGGCTGAAGCTCGGTGTTAATGGAACTCGAATGCGATTGCGCGCCACTCTATGAATCGCCTGTCCAGATCTGTTAAGCCGCCGCGCGTTTTGAATATCGAAGACCTGCGGTGC
>JBARAJ010000061.1:0-4452 GCA_049791915.1 Candidatus Udaeobacter sp. | reverse complement strand
GATACGAGCGGCAACCCATCTGCATCAAAAGTGTATCGCGCGGCGCGAATCATTCTGGCCCAACCCGATCTGGTGGGTTATTTCGGCTCCGGCTCCGGGGTTGCGAGCCAGGAACAATTCTGGTCCGCGTACGGTTTGGCGAAGGCGTTTTGGGAATTGGATCTCGACATTCCCGCAGTGGTTCGTCTCGGCGGCAATACCGAAGATCGTGCCGTGGAGATCTTGCATCGCATATCGAAGCTCTTGCGTGCGCCGATCGAAAGCTATCGCAAAACCGACACGCCCGCGTTCATCGCCGCACGTTTTGCTGAACTGGTCGCCAGCGCCGGCAAAAAATGGAGACCGCGCTCGCCGAGAGTTCCAAAATTTGTGAGCGATCCGTCCGCCACAAAGCTCGCGGTAAAGAATGGCCGTGTCTGGATCGACACTGCGCGTTGGCCGGAGATCCGCGCCACAGTTGAAATGCATTCAGGCGGATTAATCATCGATCACGCCGGCGCACCCGCAGCGGCGTTGCCCAATGAAGAGTTCGCTACCAAAGATTCCGAGCTGCTCGCCTGTGACGTTGAATGCCATTTCGCTGGCATCGAAGGGTTCTACCTGGAGCTTGAGATTCCGGGATTAGATGAACTGATCGGAGGCGATCGTTAAATGGCGATTTTGATTGACGAGAAAAAGCGCGTGCTGGTGCAGGGAATCACGGGACGCGAAGGGCGAGCGCGGACGCGGTTAATGCGCGAGTACGGGACAAACGTGGTCGGAGGAGTTACGCCAGGCAAAGGCGGACAGAGTGTGCTCGGCGTACCGGTATTCAACACGCCGCAGGAAGCGGTGAATTCGTTAGGCAATATCGACGTCTCAGTCGTGTTTGTGCCTGCGGCCGGTGTAAAAGACGCTGCGATCTCGGCGATTGAAGCAGGGATTAAACTCGCCGTGCTTGTGCCCGATCGCGTGCCGGTGTGGGACGCGATGGAGATCGCTGCGGCGTCGAAAGCGAACAGCGCAATGTTTCTCGGACCGAACACACTGGGAGCGCTGAGTCCCGGCAAGGCGGTGGTGGGCATGATTGGCGGTCGGGCGGAAAGCGCGCGGCAATGGTTTAAGCCCGGTGTCCCGAAAGGCGTCGGCGTGATCAGTCGCTCAGGCGGGATGGCGTCGAGCACCGGCTATTATCTCGGGCAAGCCGGCGTGCGGATTTCAAGCATCGTGCACATCGGCGGAGATGCTGTGATTGGAATTCGTCTGCCCGATGCGGCGCGAATGTTCGAAGCCGATCCGCTTACCGAAGCGATCGTGATTTTCGGCGAAATCGGTTCATCGCAGGAGGAGGAATTGTCGCAGCTGATCGCCGATCGAAAAATCACCAAGCCGGTGATCGCTTACGTTGGTGGCAAAGCGGCGCGCGAAGGCACGCGCTTCAGTCACGCTGGCGCGATCATCGAAGGCGGCCGCGGCACGCATGCTGGCAAAGTGAAAGCGCTGCGCGAAGCGGGCGCCACCGTGGTTGACGCGTTTGGCGAATTGCCAGGAGCGGTCGTAACGATTCTGGAGCAAATCAAAGGACAAAGTCTCATGAGTGAAGCCGACAAAAAAGCGGTGTGGCACAGCGGCATTACGCGAATCCAGCCTAACAAAGTCGCGGTGCGCGGCTACGACATCGCAGAACTGATGGGACGCGTCTCTTTTGGCGCAGCGGTCTATTTAATTTTAACCGGCGAATTGCCATCGCCGGCCATCGCGCGTCTGATGGACGCAATTTTAGTCTCATCGATTGATCACGGCGCGACGCCCCCTAGCGCGTTGAGTGCGCGCAACGTTGCGTCTACTGGCGCGACATTAAGCGCATCCGTCGCCGCCGGTGTCATGTCGATCAATCGACACCACGGTGGCGCAATTGAAGATTGCGCGCGTCAATTGAAGGCAATCGCCGATCGCGCGGCGCGCGACTCCATTTCCTTAGAGGAGGCAGCGACTCGCACGCTTCGGACCATGGGCGAAGCAGGTGAACGCATGTCGGGGTTTGGTCATCGAGTGCACACCAAAGATCCGCGCACTGCGCGTTTGTTCGAACTTGCGCGCGAGGCTGGCGTGGACGGCGTGCACATGCAGGCGGCGCGTGCGGTTGAGAAAGCATTTGCCGACGCGAAAAAATCGCTCCCCATCAATGTAGATGGCGCGATTGGCGCCATTCTCGCCGATCTGGGAATGAATCCCGCGACTTTCAACGGCATATTCATGATCGCGCGCACACCAGGGCTCATCGCGCACGTCATCGAAGAACAAACTCGCGAGAGACCGATGCGCCGCATCGATCCCGTGAACCACGGCTACGATGGGCCGTCGCCCCGGACCATTTCCGACATTGAGCCGTCCTAAGAAGTCTCTCGGGACGAAAAATGATTGATTCTTAGTCAGTTCGCACCTAAGAATCGCGGCAGCCTAACAAGCTCCACAAGCACAAACTCCACAAGCTCCACCCATGAAAAAGAAATCCACTTCGCAGTCCGCCTTTTTTAACCTTCGCGTCTTACTTGGTTTAGTTCTTGCCCTTGCGGGCGTATTTATCGCGCTACTCGGCGTCGGCGCGTTTGCAAATGCTTCGGCGCAAGCCAACGCAGCGCAACAGCCCAACACCGAGCAATTCGGCCAAACGACCGTGATTCATGCGTTGCACAGCGATTTATCGAAGCCGCTGCGCGAGCAGCCACTGATCTGGCCGCCGATCGAGGCGGAACATGAAGCGAATCCGAATCCCAAAATACCGCTTCAGCATCAGGATGCACCGGATCCGGTGATCCAGAACAGTTTCTGGCAACGGTTGATAAACACGCCGTCTATTCCTAGTCCTATTCTGAATTGGGACGGCATTATTTATCCAGGTGTGGGTTGCAATTGTGCCCCGCCCGATCCCGATGGCGAAGTGGGAAAAACTCAGTACGTGCAGATGGTCAACGAAGGCCTGCAGGTTTTTGATAAACTTACTGGCGCATCAACCTTCGGGCCTGTGGCGATCGCGTCGATTTGGTCGGGCTTTGGCGGAGCCTGCACGGGTGGCAGCGGTGATCCGATAGTCGTCTATGACCAGCTCGCTGACCGATGGATTATCAGCCAGTTCGCCGTTCCGAGCGGCGCCAGTGTGCCACAGGACGAGTGCGTCGCTATCTCTCAGACCGGGGATGCTACGGGCGCGTGGTATCGGTACGACTTTCACCTCACCGGCAACTTTCTGGATTACCCCAAGCTAGGCGTGTGGCCGGACGGCTATTACATGTCAGCGAATGTGTTTAACACCCAGGGCACGTCCTTCCTCGGCCCTCAGGCTTTCGTGTTTGATAGAGTCAAAATGTTAGCAGGCGATCCGACCGCTACCAGCCAAACGACCGGGATTACAGGCGGATCCAGTGAAGCGCCTTTTCTCCCGGGTGATCTGGATGGTATCATTCCACCGCCGGTTGGTGATCCGAACCACTTCGTATCGTTTCCGCAGGGTAGCCCGCTGATTTACAAGGTGCGAGCTTACCACGCAGATTTCACCGCCCCTGCGAACTCCACCTTTACTCTCGAGGCCAGTGTGGCGGCAGCGTCCTTCACCTCACTTTGCTCTTCCACACGCAATTGCGTACCTCAACTCGGCACGAGCTCGGGGCTCGATGCGATTGCCGACCGCATGATGTTCCGAAATGCTTATCGCCGTTTCTCCGACGGCCATGAGTCGCTGCTCGATAACTACACAGTGAGCGCTAATTCAGTCGCAGGCGTCCGTTGGATAGAATTGCGGCGGACGCAACCTGGAAACTGGGGCGTCTTTCAGCAGAGCACCTACCAGCCAGATACCACCTGGCGGTGGATGGGAAGCATTGCCTCGGACAATCAGGGAAACATTGCGCTTGGGTTTAGCGCATCCAGCAGTTCGATCAATCCGCAAATCCGCTACGCAGGACGGCTAACAAGCGATCCATTGAATACGTTGTCAGGCGAACAACATCTTTTCGATGGAACGGGAAGCCAGAGTGCTACATCGAATCGCTGGGGCGATTACAGCGATATCACAGTCGATCCGGTCGACGATTGCACCTTTTATTACACGAACGAGTACTACGCGACCACGTCCAGCTTTAACTGGCGCACGCGCATCGGCTACTTCAAGTTTTCCCAGTGCACTGCGCCGCAAAAGGGCACGGCGCATTTTGCCGTGACTGCTTGTAGCGGAGGAGCAGCTATTGCTAACGCATCAGTAACGATCGACAGCACGACTTACGGCGCAACGCTTTCCAATGGCACTTACGACGCAGTATTAACGCCAGCGTCGCACAGTTATTCCGTCTCTAAAGCCGGTGTCGGAACGCAAACCGGCAATTTCACAATCACCAACGGCCAAACGACGAATGTGAACGTCTGTCTTGGAAATAATCCGAGTCCCAGCCCAAGCCCGAGTGCAACGGCTACTGCAAC
>JBARAJ010000060.1:0-35180 GCA_049791915.1 Candidatus Udaeobacter sp. | reverse complement strand
GTGGGGCGACCAAAGCGCTTGCTTCGAACGTTAAATTAAGTGATAACCAAAACACGATGGACCCTGCACGACCGACTGATCCCGACCCGGCCGATCCATTTTTCCCGGAACGCACCGAGCACGCTATTCTGGAAACGATCGAAATCGCCACTGAAGGCGAAGATTGCGACGAATGCGTGCGCAAACTGCGACCAGTGCTGAAGAACATTTCCGGGGTGCAAGATGTAAAAGTCGATGTCCGGCACGAGCGCGTGATTGTCACGTTCGATCCGCGCAAAACGCATCCACCCGATCTGCACGACGCAATTTTAAAGAGCGGCTATAAGCCCGCGACAGTGGCAGACTGAAAGGGGTCATCCCGAGCGAAGCTTAGCGGAGTCGAGGGAACCCGTAGCGAAACCGTAAGTGATACACGGGGAGTCCTCGACTCCGCTTGGAATGACGAGGTCAAATCGCTGGCTGCTGCTGCGTCAGGCAATGAAACGTGCCCAACCCCCAGATCAGTTCACGGCAATCGATGCCAATCACGCGCCGATCTGGAAAACAACCGCGCAGTACGGTTAACGCAGCATCATCGTTCGGATCGGCAAATGTGGGCACGAGCACGCACGTGTTTGCGATGTAAAAATTCGCGTAGCTCGCCGGGAGTCGCAGTCCTTCGCGTACGATCTTCTTCGGCATCGGAAGAGTGAGGATATCGAGTTTGCGACCACCGATTTTCATCCCACGTAGACGTTTGAGATTCTCCTGAAGCGGTTCGTAATTTTCGTCGTCGCGATTCTCTTCAACGACTGTTACGACTGCTCGCTCGGATACAAACCGCGTGAGGTCATCGATGTGACCGTCAGTGTCGTCGCCGGCAATGCCGTCGCCGAGCCAGAGAATGTCGCTGACGCCGAGATAATCGCGCAGGCGTTGCTCGATCTCATCGCGCGAAAGATTGGGATTCCGATTTTTGTTTAGGAGGCAGGACTCACTGGTGAGTAATGCGCCGGTGCCGTTCACGTCTATCGAGCCGCCTTCGAGGATCATGTGCGAATAAAAAACTGGGAGTTTCAGAATTTCAGCGAGTCGTGTCGGCACGACTTCATCCAGATCAAACGGCGGATATTTGTTTCCCCATGCATTGTAATCCCAGTCCACGATCGCGAGTGGAGCCGGCGCGCCCTCGCGCCGCACAGTATGCCTCGACTCGGGGGCGAGCCGGCTCCAACGTTCATCGCGTGTGAGAAAAATCGGGCCGTGGTCGCGACACCATGGCTCGTTCGTGGGGACACGATAAAAGATGATCCGTTCCGTGGGCAGTCCGCTCAAGACCGAGCGCGCTTCCGCTTCATGCGCGTCGTTGCAAACGTTGATGCAGACCTGCTCGGATTCGATCAACGCTTCGACCATGGCGCGCAACGCAGGCAGAACGCGATCGAACGACTCGGGAAAACTAATCCCCTCACGTCGCGGCCATGACAGCCATGTAGCCGTGTGCGGTTCCCATTCCGCCGGCATGCGATAACCGAGCGCCGTTGGAGTCTGCGAGCTCATCAAAAGAACGTCGAACGCGCTACGCTCAACGTCCAACGGCCAACTCAGAATTTAGACTGGGCGGATTTGGCTCAAAGCCGGTCAGCGCGACCGCTCCTTTACATACATGATGTGCCCAGTCGCTGGTTTGTAGATGGCGCCGACGATTGCGCCTGCGATTGTGAACTGGATCACAGCGCCGGCTATCCAGCCGCAAAGGATTTTAAACGTTAATGGTTGGACTGCGAACGAGATCAAATGTGGCCCTGCATACACTAACCCCACCAGAAGGCCGAGCATCGCTCCGGTGCCTGCGCCTGCGCTCGGAACATAGCGGGAACACAGCAGGGTGAAAAAGAATGCCATGACGAACTGACCGAGGGCAAGCCACCCGAAGTAGCTCTGGAAAGCGGCTTCCGGTCGCAAAAGCGTCGGCACTTCCCTATGCGCTCCGTGCATTAACGTTCCGTACCAAAGGAAGCCGAACACGAAGAGGAAAACGAACGCCGCGATGAATGCGAAGAAGAATTTTTTCCAATTCATAACTTCTTTCTATTGAGGTTTGCTGTGGCTCGCTATTGAACCCGCATACTTTCAATGGCAAGACCACCGGCGAATGTCGATCTGAAATTTCCGGACTAGAAATGGCGATGTCTCACTACCGCCGGGCTTCACGCCTCGTGGTTAATCCACGCAGTCATGTGTTCGATCGCCGATCGAAAATTAGTTCACCCACCTGCCGTCGTCCGAAACGAGGATAGGTAGTTCTTCCATCATGAATTGGGTCTTGCCGATGGCTCCGATCATACGGACCCCTGTGGCGGCGTACCATTTTTTCGACATTTCCTCGCCGGTGTGGCAGCCCCAGCTCTTAACGTAGGCGTGGCGCTCGAAAACCCGCCGATTGATTTTGGTCAGGTCGTTATCGTGCAGCCAGGATTTACAAGCGCTGTCGATGTTGTTGCTGTAATCGAACATGAAACAGGCGCGATTCGAGTGCCCGAAATATTCAAACCCAGTGACTTTTAGCTGATCTCGCGGCTGGCCGTTGTTCAAATAGTTGATGACCTCCTGACCCGAGCCGAACCAAACGAGATTGATATTGAACTTGTCGCGGATGGTGCCAATTAGACTGATCAGATCCTGATGCTCCTGCTTGGCGCGATCCTCGTAACCCTGTCTGTAAACCAGCCATGTAATCTTCGTATCCGGCCCGAGTTGGGTGCGCAATTGCTCGGTGCGCAAACGCGCCGCCCGCACAAAGTTCGCCCACCAATGATCATGGGGGAAAGCCTTGTATTTTTCCCATTGATACATCGACGGCCCACCAACCAGGATTACGTATTCACCTCCTGTAGGCGGCGCAGCGCGCAGACCGAGCGCGACCATCGACAAACAGCATGCGAGTAAGAGACGTTTCATCATTTCGGACGTGGATGACTATTTATGCAGAGTACGAAATTCCGCAAGTGGGGGAGTGGGGCCGACGCGCCCTCGCGTCGTAACGGTGGCAAGCAAACGGTCCAGGGGCGGGCCGTCTCCAAGTCATACTACCAGCCTGCATCCACTTCGCCGCGCACGAGGTCTTCCCATGTTTGGCGCTTTCGAATCAGCGCGAACTTATCGCTGCGAACGAGCGCTTCTGCCGGGAGCGGACGCGAATTATAATTCGACGCCATCACAAATCCGTACGCGCCGGAGCTCATGATTGCGAGCAAATCGCCTTCGTGCACTTCGGGCATTTCCCGGCCGAGCGCAAAAAAATCGCCCGACTCACACACCGGCCCGACAATGTCGATCCTCTCCAAACTCTTAGTCGTGCTCATGCTCGTGCTCGGATCGGTGTCTGACACAGACGCCCTACAGGGCACAATTTCGTGATAGCTCTGGTATAGCGCGGGGCGGATGAGATCGTTCATGCCGGCATCCACAATGGCGAATTTTTTACTACCCGTTTGCTTCAGGTAGCGAACGCGCGTGAGCAAAACGCCGGCGTTGCCGATAAGAAAACGGCCAGGCTCGACAAGAATCCGAATACCCAAGTCGTTCAACGGCGGCACAATTGCGTCAGCGTAATCGCGCACACTGAATGCGGACGGCTCGCCGCCATGATCGCGCCACCATTTGCCTGATCCGCTCTCCAGTGCGCGCCGGTAAATGATTCCCATGCCACCTCCGATGCTGAAAAACTTGATGGCGTATTTCGATTTCAGGTCTCGCACCAGTGATGCCACTTTTTCGATGGCGCTGGCGAACGGTTTCGCCTCGGTAATTTGAGAACCGATGTGCATCTGCACGCCGACAATCTCAATGTTGCTCATTCTGGCCGCGCGTTCATAAACCGCCCCGACTTGATCGAGTGCGATGCCGAACTTGTTCTCTTGGGAACCGGTCGAGATGTACTGATGCGTGTGCGGGTGCACATCAGGGTTGACGCGCAATGCGATTGGCGCGCGCATTTTCTTTGCGCTGGCGACGCGCTCGATCGACTCCAGTTCAGCTTCGCTCTCGACGTTGAAGCTGTAAACGCCTTGCTCCAGTGCATACTCGATTTCATCAGCTGATTTGCCTACGCCCGCGAATGTGCACTTCGCCGGATTGCCGCCAGCCGCGAGCACACGAAACAACTCGCCACCGGAAACGATGTCGAATCCGGCTCCCGCGCGTACTAGCAAGTCCAGGATACCGCGATTCGAGTTCGCTTTTACCGCATAACAAATGAGGTGATCGAGTGGCGTGAGCGCGGCGTCAAGACGGCGATAATGATCCAGAATCGTGCCCGCGCTGTAAACATAAAGCGGCGTTCCAAACTGTTCGGCGACGCGCCCAAGATCGACATCTTCGCAGTGGAGCTGGCCGTCGCGATACCGAAACGAATGCACTGACCAAAACTAGCCACGATTGAAGAGCGTGGCTACACCACGTGCGCGGACTCTTGCGCACACAAGCTATCGGGGCCACCACACTCGAGTTGAATGGTCATATGCCCGATGCCGAAGCGATCGTGCAATTGATCTTGGATCCGAACCAGCAGCGGATCGTCGATCTTTCCATCTGGCTTCACGAGATGTGCCGTAAGCGCGATCTCCGTCGTGCTCATGGCCCAAATGTGGAGATCGTGGACTTTGGTAACCCCGGGCAGTTTGGAGAGATAATTTTCCACGGCGGCGGAATCAATACCCGCGGGTACGGCGGCCAGCGAGAGATTGAGTGACTCGCGGAGCAATCCCCAAGTGCCGACCGCGATGACGACACCGATCAGCAAACTAATGAGCGGATCAAGCCAGAGCCATTGCGTGAAGTAAATCGCGATGCCCGCGACCACGACGCCGAACGTGACTGCGGCGTCGGCCGCCATATGCATGAAGGCGCCCTCCAGATTCAGGTCACGCTTGCGGCCCGACATAAACATCACAGCGGTCACGCTATTGATAACGACGCCAACCGCAGCGACCCAAATCATCGTCGTTCCCACGACGGGCTCGGGATGGATCAGCCGCCGAATTGCCTCCCACGAAAGCGCGCCCGTAACAACCAGGAGAATAATCGCGTTGGCGAGCGCAGCGAGAATTGAAGACGCACGAAATCCGTAAGTGTGGCGGCGAGTCGGCGCGCGCTTAACGAGATAGCTGGCCGTCCAAGCCATCACAAGCCCCAACACGTCGCCGAAGTTGTGACCCGCGTCGGCGAGCAATGCGAGCGAGTGGGAGAGGAAGCCGAAGACCGCTTCGGTCATGACAAATCCGGAGTTCAATAGAATTCCGATGATGAATGCGCGATCGAAATTCGCGGGCGAGTGTGAATGTCCGTGAGACATGATGTTGGCGTTAAGGTTCCATGGATTCAGTCACAACAACATTTAATCAGGCTCTAAAGCTTTCGTCGCAATAATGGAATGATTATATTGCGCAAAATGCAATTGCTAGGACGCGAACATCCTCAAGCAAATGTTAAGAATCCCAATCAAGGCCAACCCGGCAGAAAAACTCGTCAGCACAAGTGCCTTTCCGTGCTTGATCAGTTCTCCCAATACTGCGTGTGCGGCCAGATAGAAAAATCCACCGCCAACATGCGCCATGATTAAGCCGAGCCAAAACGTGGAAACCTTCGCCAGGAAGAAATAGCCAATTACGCCACCGAGGAGCGTGGTTGCTTCAACTCCGGCAACCCAGCCGAGCGCACGGCTGCGTTGCAATCCAGCGCCAATCAGAAGGCTCCCCAGCGCGAGGCCTTCCGGAACTTTGTGAATGCAAAGTGCAGCGAACAGCGACCACTTCGTCGCGTCCGTTGCAGGAGCTTCCTGTTGAATTCCCAACGCCAAACCGTCGGTCGTGCTGTGAATCGCCAGTGCCACAATCAGCGCAGTCGCGATTTCACTAAAATGTCGCGTCGCGTCTGCGTTGAAGTGACTGGCCGCGCAGGCGGGGCAGACATGATGGATGTATTTGCTGATGAAGAAGAACAAGGCGTATCCAGTAGCCGCCGCAATCGCTACGGCCCACCCAGGACTGTCGCCCAAACTTTCGGGCAAAATGGCAAAGAGCGTTACGCCCAGAAGAGTTCCGGCTGCGAAACTAATCAGCGCGCAAAGCGGCTTGTGCCCTAAGTGCAGAGACGTGCTGATCGATCCACCGGCAAGGGCGAAAACATAGGCCGCGGCGACCTGCCAGAGAGTGACTTGACCATTCATTATTCTAATCTCGCCAAAAGCTTCGAGCGCCATCGCCGATCAACGCCCGGCGCAGGCTCGACTTGCTTCTCGCAGTAGAACTTAGCCCAGCCGTCAAGAAGGTCCGGGCTGGCGGAATAACCGGGCGGAATTGAGGATGAAAGCCAATTCCGAGCCGACGTGAATGAGCGCCGCTATGATCGGCGCAAGCAGACCGAAAAACGCTAATATAATGCCGACGGTATCCACGCCGATTGTGCCCCAAAAGTTAAACATAATTACGCGATAGCAGCGCTTGCTGATCGCGAGCACTTCCACGAGACGCGAGAGATCGCTGGTCATTAGCGTCACGTCAGCGGTTTCGAGCGCCACATCAGTGCCCTGGCCCATAGCGATGCCGACCGTCGCTTCAGCCAACGCGGGGGCGTCGTTTACGCCATCGCCGACCATCGCCACTTTGCGGCCGTCGCGCAGCAACTCGCGAATTTTTTCCACTTTCTGCGCGGGCAACAGGTCCCCGATCGATTCATCGACGCCCAGCTCGCGACCGATAGTTTTTGCAGCGTCGGAGCTGTCACCGGTCAGCAGGATCACACGATAACCTTGCGCTTTTAGATCGTTCACGGCTTCCTTCGCTTCGGCGCGAAGCTGGTCAGCCAACGTTACGGTCCCGAGAACGCGACGGTCGCGTCCAACGAGCACGACGGTTTTGCCCGCACCATTATGATCGCCAACTTCGGAAAGCGCATTCGTGGGAACCGACACGCCATGCTCTTCAAACAATGCCCGCGTGCCGACCATGATGCGCGTCCCCGATTCCTCGACGAAGATTCCTTTGCCTGGCGAGTAACGCAGTTGCGAATAGTCACGCAACGGCAAATTGCGCTCCCGCGCGCGACGCACAATGGCTTCGCCGAGCGGATGCTCGGAATGTTGCTCGGCGATGGCAGCGGTCTGGAGCACATCATTCTCTGTCGCGTCATTGATCGCCCGCACGGCGGTCACTTCGGGAATTCCGAGCGTGAGCGTGCCGGTTTTGTCCAAAACGATAGTGTCGATGCGGCTGAGCTGTTCGAGATAAAGCCCGCCCTTGGTGATGATGCCGCGCCGAGCCGCGCTACCGATTCCGGCCAAAATCGCTAACGGTGTCCCCGCTGCAACGCCGCATGCGCCGGCGACGATGATAACTGCGATGGTCGAAGTGATATTGCGTGTCACGATGAGTGTGAGCACTGCCGCGCCAAACGCGAAATACACAAGCCCGGCCGCAAGCCGGTCGGCGATGCGCTGCACTGGCGCGCGGGATTTTTCAGCTTCCTCCACGATCTGGATGATTTTGCCGAAGGTGGTGTCGCGCCCGATTTTTTCTACGACCACTTCCAGTACGCCATCCTTGTTGATGGTGCCTGCGAAAACCTTGCTCTGCTCGACTTTCTCGACTGGCAACGACTCCCCGGTGATCGAGGATTGATCGACAAAACTGTGGCCTTTGCTCACTACGCCGTCAGCGGGAATGCGCTCGCCGGGCCGAATGATGATCGTCTCGCCGGCGGCAACTTCGCTCGTACCCAACTCACGCTCCTGGCCGTCACGCCGCACCCGGACCTGACGCGGAAGCGCATCGATGAGATTTTGGATCGCGCGCCGCCCACCGCCAACCGTGTAACCTTCGACTAACTCGGCAAAGAGCACGAAAAACGCGATAACCAGCGCGGTCAGAAACTGCCCAATGCAAAGCGCCGCGACGAGCGCGAGCGTCATCGACAGCTCCATTGTCATGCGCCGCTTGCGCAGGTTCTCCCACGCCTCTTTGAAAATAGGGAAACCGCCGATGAGTGTCGCGGCGAAGGCCAGCCAGTCGCGCGGCAACCAATTGTGCCACCAGCCGGTCAAGCTGGCGACGATCACCGCCGCCATCAGCGCCAGTCGCACATATTCCGCTACTCCGCCGTCATGCTCGTGCGCGGACTCATGTTCCAAGTCATGCTCGCCGGCATCGGTATGGTCTTGTTCTGAATCGTGCGGATGGTTCATTTGAGATAGCGTCTTACGACGCTGATGATTTCTCTGGCCGCTTTCTTTTGTTCCGCAGTCGGCTTGTGCTCCGAATCGAGAATGTGGAACTGGATATGGTCTTCGATGATTTCCGCCATGAGCGAATCCATCGCGCCTCGGCACGCAGCCACCGTTAGAAGAATGGTTGAGCATTCTTGCTCCGCCAGCAGGGCTTTCTCGATCGCGTTAAGCTGTCCGCGGATGCGCCGAACACGATGCAGCAGCTTCGTCTTGTCTCGAATTGTGTGAGCCACCGTGTTCCTTTGTTGAAAATCAGAGATACCCCTACTGGGTATATTGTCAAACGGGTAGACACCCTCAGTAGGGATCCAGAAAAGACGCGATGTTCTCTTTTGCAGTGGCAGCCGTGCCGGCCGCAATCTATTTCAGAGGCGAACGCCCGCCACTAGAGTTTCGCGCGGCGACGCCACAGCCCGAGGAAGGATATGAGTATTAACAGCGCGCCGAACGTGCAAACGATCGCTGCGCCGGACGGCAGGTCCCACCAGAACGACAGAAACAGACCAGCGATTCCGCCGATGAGTGCAATGATCCAGCCGATGAGCAAACGGTGACTGCTTCTCGTCGCGAGATTGATCCCGCAAACGGCCGGGACGATCAAATAACTGAAGACGAGCAACACACCTGCAATCCGGACGAAGCTCGTCACAACCAAACCAAAAACGGCATAGAAGAAAAAATCCCACCAGCGCACCCGGAGTCCCTTCTGATAAGCGCCATCGCGGTCGAATGAGACGAGGAGGAAATTTCTACGGAAAACGAAGTGAAAAATACCGACTGCCACAAACAACGCGAACCGCTCCCAAACTTCCCGCGGTGTCACAAGCAAAATATTTCCGACGAGCATGTTTTTGATTTCTTCATCGCCTTCCGCCGCGCGGCTGAGCAACAGCACCGCCGCGGCCGCGGCAACGACGTACGAAATCCCGATGACCGCTTCCTGAGGGATTTGGCTTGTCCGCTTACCAGTCACTGAAAAAATTGCAGCGCCCGTTAACGTGAAGGCCAACGCGATTGCAAAAGTCGTCCAGCTTTCCAGGTCGAGGCGAAAAAGAACGGCCACACAAATTCCGAGCGAAGCCATCTGCGCCATGGCGATGTCGATGAAAATAATTCCGCGCTGAACGACGTGCAGCCCAAGATAGACCAGCAACCACGGCAAAAGAACGCAGGCCACGATCGGCCAAAACATTACTTCCCACATGACTACTTAAGCGCCGCCGCGAGGCGGGAAACAAGCGTATCGATCAATTTCACATAACTGTCCGTGCCGGACAGACCACCGGGGAATTGTGAAAACTCCACGACTTTGGCGCCGGTCGCACTCGCCGCTTTCTCAGCGATTCGCCGATCATGAAACGGCTCGACAATGATCGCTTTGATGTGCTGCGCTTTCATTTGCGCAATGACTTCGGCTAGATGTGACGGTGAAGGTGGAATTCCAGGCTTCGGCTCAAGAAAAGTATCGATGTTCACGCCAAAGCGGTGAGCGAAGTATGGCCACGAATCGTGATATGCAACGACGTGTTGCCCACGAAATGGCAGCATGGCCGCCCCCCATTCCTGTAGCTTCGCGTTGACGGCCGCCTCAAATTTTTTGTAGTTCGCTTCGTAAAATGCGGCGTTCGGTGGATCGAGAGCGGAAAAGGATTGCGCAATATGGTGCGCGATCGCCTTCGCGATGATCGGATCCACAGTAAAATGCGGATTGCCAAGCGCATGCACGTCACCCGCGGCGCGTGTGGCTTCCGCCGGCACGTTCATGAGGTGGATGCCCTCCGACGCCTGCACACGTCCCGGTTTGCCGACTTCGATTTTCGGGTTTCGGGCGTTTTGGAGAAGTGGCGGTAACCAGCCGAGTTCGAGCTCTGCGCCGCCGTCAATCAGCACATCGGCGTTGCGCAACGAGACTACAAAACTTGGTCGCGCATCGACAAAGTGTGGATCTTCAGTGGGTTTAGCCAGGACCGTTACGTTGACCTTATCGCCACCGATCTCGCGCGCGAGTGAGCCGAAATCCGGCAACGTCGCGACTACGTTCAGTTTGGCCTGCGCCGCGAAGGCGACAGTGGTAATTGCAGACAATAAAAGAATTTTTTTCATGAGTTAAAACTTGTGGGCGCCATGGGCGCCGAGAATGAATTCCCACTGGAGAAAGACCGACTCAACCTCCCGTGGGGAAAGGAAAAAGTTCTCCTCCAGGAAATCCTGGTTGTACTGCAAACGGATTTTTGAAAACTCAGTCGGATACCATGTCAGATCAGCGCTAAGCCGCCAGCGTGATTGTCGGTCGAGGTCATCGGTATACATGGAATCCTGCATGTGGACATAGTCGCCACGAACGCCGGCGACCCATCCTTTTTTAAATCCCCACAACACCTGCGAGTACAGACCCCAGTCGTGAAATGTTTCGGCGACAGGAAAAGAATCATCCGCACCATGGCCGGCTTGGAAACGGCGATACATGACTTCCGTTTGCCATTTTACAAAGGGAAAACCGCCTTCCGCGTGCGAGCTTTTCCACTTGTAAAGAAGGTCTGCGCCGTAGATTTGAGTTCGTGAATTCGCGCCGGTTTCATTGGAGCCGAACGCTCCCGAAACTCCCGCCAGCACCGTTTGGGTGTCGCTCAAGTTAAAAGAATTTTCAAAGCGCGGGACCCAGACGAAATCCTGCAGACCGCGTGCCTCACGATCGGTCGTGACCCGATCGAAAAACATTCCATTGTCACCAGGGTTCCGGAATGAAAATCCCGTCTCACCGCGTCCGTTTTGCGATGCGAAGACTAACTGCGAATACCACGGCACAGGCAGCGTCCAGGAAGCTTGCGCCCCGACGCCGCGCAACCCGTCGGGGCCCAAAAACAACCCGTTGACGAGCGGCGAGTCTGCGAAGTCCCAGGTGTGTGGATGCGTCGGGTTCAGCCGGCCAAAGTCGGCGAAGAACTGTCCGGCTTTCAATTGCAGATTGTACGGGAGGCTGCTGGTTTGCAGGAAAGCTTCCTCGAGTTCGACCTCGGTTTGGTTGTCGTTGTCCAATAAGAAAACGATGTTCGCAAACCCTTGGAAGTAGGGATCGACTGCGCCGTCAAACGCCAACTCGGTGTTGCGCGCATTGAAGCCGCGCTGTTGCGGGTCGTGGTCGCCGACCTCGATGTTATTGAGATTGGCGGCGCTGGAATAGGCCAGCGCGAAGACACTGTCGAGTGAGATGTTCATGTAAGCTTTGCCGCCACCGATAGTGATCGGCTGCGTTAACGATGCCCCGGCACCCGTGCTTGAGATTGTTTCCGGTGCCGATGTTACAACCGAGGTGTCGGTCGTGGGGAAAGCTTCTGACGTAAGGGCACCAGCTGCGCCCGGCCCGGGTGATGGGGCGGAGGCCGCTGATGAAACGACCGAATTGTCCGCAGTTGGAAACTTTGGTGCCGCGGTTCCCGAAGGCGCGGGAGATTCTTCGGTGCCAGTAATGGGCGATGGCTCGGGGTTCTGTGGAAGCCCCGACTCAGCCGTGAGGTTTGCCTTTTCAAGCGCAGCTTGCTGATCCGTCACTTGTTGTTGCAAAGCCTTCACTGTCTCGGTGAGGGATTGCACTTGCTGGCGCAGTGCTTCCACATCCGCTGTTGTGGCTGGTGTAGTATTTGAAACTGTCGGCGCTGGCGATGAACTGGAACCGGGCGTTGTCCCCTGTCCCGATACGATCCGCATCGAGAAAATCGCCAATACGATTAAAATTATTTTCTTCATCCAAAACTCCTGATTCAATGACCGGGCGAAAGCCGCCTAAATGACTTTGCGTTCTGCGCACGTTGATTCAGCAGCGCGAGGAAACGCACTGCACGCCGCCGCCCGCTGATGCGGGAAGAATCAACGGATCAGGAGCACCGTGGCGGCGCGTGCTCGAAGACGCGTGCAACAAGAAATGGCGATTCGACCCACGGTAGACTAAGAACCGGAACCTTAGAAAGATGTAACGTAGTGGTGGGCGCAATCAGCAGCGGCGCAGCAGCGCCGTGATGACAACTGCCGAAAGCAATGAGTGTAACCGCGCATTCATGAAGCGAACCAGCCGTGGGATGGAGTCGTTCATGCAGATTCGGCGCGGCTGACAGACCTAGCATCAACACAATCGCCGCAGCGAGAAAGAGGACAGTGGTGCTCCCAAACCAGCCCAATCGAATGTGAAGCGCGCGGCACGGCATCGACCGCGATCTTGGCTTCGAGCAATTTGCTTCGCAAGAAGTTTCTGTTGGCACGCGGCCGCGGGCGCCGCCAACAGCATAGCCCTGGACGATCGGCTTCCCTCCACAACGACCAATGATTGGTTTGAACTCTTCAAAACTCGTAGGCGACGGTGCCGTAAAAACCGCGGCGTTGGCCGAATTGCGGCGCGAACACACCGATGCCGCTGCCGGAGCGCAGTTCATAGACTTTATCGAACAAGTTCACCACATCGAAACGTACTTTGATGGCGGTTTTTTCCGTGATCTGGATCCGACGCGACAGGCTGAGGTTGAATGTTTCGTAGGGAGGCAGTTTTTGCGTGTTGGCAAAACCCTGCCGTAATCCGTTTCCATAGAGTCCGTCGATGCCTGCTCTCCAATCGTTCCATGTGTAGGAAATGCCGGCGGAACCGGTGAAACGCTGATCGTGGTCGAGGAATACCCAGTTGCGGTGAATGTAATGGAGCTCCTCTGGATCGAACAGAAACTGAGCGGAACTGACATCGTTCCCGCGCGCCCATCCGTAGGCCGCGTTCAGATATGCGGTGAACGGACCGTGATCATAATTTGCGGTAAATTCGCCGCCGTAAATCTCGCCGCGGTTGTAGTTGAACGACGAAAGAATGAGTGCTTGGCCGAACTGGCCTTCATCGAGAGTGTCATGCGAGCTTTTGTAGAAACCATCAATGCCGACATTGAAACCTTCGGCAATCTTCTGCGTGACGCCTGCATCGAAATAATGAGCGCGCTCCGATTTCACAGGCGAATCCTTGGTGATTTTTGACTCGTTAGTCGTGTCGTCGAATTTGGCGATGGTACTCTGCTGCACGTTTTCCAGAGGCGGCGGGGTGAAATAGCGTGCGTAACCGGCGTGCAACGTCGTGCCCTTGAGTGGTTCCCAGACGATGTTGAGCCGGGGGCTCAGTTGGTTCTCATTACTGAACGCATCCACCACGTCGAAACGGCCGCCGAAATTGATCGTGAGCTGTTCAAGAGGCTTCCATTCGTCCTGCAAATAAAACCCGTAGAGATAGCCGTATTTGCCATTGTTATCGACGATACGGAGGGGAATGTCGCTCGTCTGATTGCCATTGGCATCGGCCGGGAAAGCCAGCGTTACCGTTCCGACCGTGGCGTGTTCTTCGAGAAAAAAGAAACCGCCCCGGAGCGTGTGTTGATCAGTTAGCTTGTAGCTCGCGTCGAACTCGAGGCCATTTGAGAGGATGTCGCGATCGACACGCGAGGCGACACCGTTGAAAATGAGATCACCCACATTGTCGGGCCGGAACAGGACCGAACTATAAGCAGTAAAAACAGACGCCTGCATGTTGAAAACATCACTCTTCTTTTGATAAGCGAGGATGGCATAGGCGTCCTGCTCGGCCTGGGTCTCATTGAGCTTGGCAGAATCAAACGTTGGAACATCTCTGAGGGAAAAGACGGGCGGCAGGCCTGGAGTGTTTGGAATCTGAAAATCACCGTGGTAGCCGCTGGTCAGCAACACGAATCGGCTGGTGTCATCGACAATGTATGAGGAATACCCAAACATTCGATATTGATCGGTGTCGTCGTGGATTGGGTCAGAGCTGCTCGTCGGATTCTCGATCCCGATGCCGTTGTGCAGATAACTCCCCGTCCAATAATAATTCAGTTTCCCAGTCACACCGCCGTACTCAAAGCTCGGCATAATGGTGTCAAAGCTTCCGCCGTACACTGATGCGTCGCCTTGCTCAAAAGCGGCGCCGCTCTTCGTATGAATATCGACCACTCCGGTCGTGCGAAACCCAAATTGCGCCGGCAGCGCGCCAGTAACGAGCGAAATATTGTCCGCGAAACGGGTTTCCAGCACCTGGCCAAAACCGGGAATACTTTCCGGCAGTTGCACGTCGTCGATACGGTATTGCAAATTTGCATGCTCGCCCCGGAGATGAAGCTGTCCGAACGAATCCTGCGCGACGCCAGGGAAGCGCAACATCGTTTGGTTAAACGGCGCGTCTTCGCCTTGCGATTGGGAGTTGAGACGGTCAGGTCCGACGGTGTAACGGGTAGCACCGAGACTCGGGACGATCTGTTCACGCGTAATGTCCATCTCCTCACTTTGAACGACCACGCGCTCCGTTTCTTCTGTGCCTGCGGGTGAAGGGCTTGGACTTGCCGATGCCGAAGGCGCGTCTTGACCCAAAGTAATGTTGCGCAAAAGCGACACTGTCACTGATACGATCAGAAATTTTTTCATTGAGATGTTCTTCAAATAAGTTTTTCAAAGTTGTGATTGGTTGTGGCGTTCACGAATTACGTGAAGCCAGTAGAAAAGCGGCGGTTGTAGGGCGTTTCTGTGAAACGCCAATTCGTTAGGTAGCGTCTGGCACAGACGCCCTACAATTTAAACCAGCGCGGGCGGCGCGTGCGCGAAGATGTGCGCGTTAAGGAAGAGTGGCTTAACCCAGGTGGACGTCAGCTCGGTGCTTGCCGCGAAGCGAACATCAAATTGCGGCGGGCTAATAACCGGCGGCTGGGCTCCGTGCTCATAACTGCCCGACGCGATCAGCGTGATCGCGCAGACGTGGTCACTACGATTCGCGTCACTGTGAATGCATCCATGCAATTGCGGCGAGACGCTAACGAGAAGTGCCCAGGAAAACGCCGCGAAGAGGACGGTTGCGATAACAACACGCGCGCAATTCTGTGAACGCGCCGAGCTGCTCATCGCGCTGCGACCTTCAGACAGCGGAGGGCGCTGCGCAAGTAATTTTCCAGGGAGCGCGTGCACCTCGATGGGCAACGCGTTTGGCTATCCAGTTTTTGTTTTTCGAACGAGCTATTGGGAAGTCTTTTCGGTTCTCTCGACTTGCGTCTGGAACACGACATGACGTTTGCCCGGTCCAAAAGTTTTCGACGCCGCGCGGGCGCGGACCTTTTCCGCCCATTTCGCGTTCTCGTAGTATGGGTCCTGATCCGACGGGACGAGATTCCAACGGAGATGTCCGAAATGACGCCAGCACTCAAGAATCATTCCGCGCTCAAACGGTTGTCCTTTCGCCGTAACGACCAGGCAATTGTTCTCGCGCCATGTGTCCCGGTACGTGTCACCCCAGTGAAGTTCAAGCGTCTTGAGTTTCAGCGTGTCCAGCGCAAGAAGCAGGTCCTCGGTCCATTGATAGCAGTAGCCGCGTTTCCTCCAGCCGTGATAGACGAGGAAATTGTTAAAAATCGGGGTGCCAAACATCCGATACTCCTGCCTTAGCCGGGCGACCGTGGAAAAGGCGCATTGTGCCACGAGCGTCGCTTCGTTTGGATCCACTCTGCGTGAAAGCGCCGCGAGCTGGTTCGCCAATTCTTCGGCCTTGGCAACCTCCTTTGCTGGCACTTCGAAATGCTGCCGTTGCTGTTCAGCGCTAACGACCGCAGTCGAAACCGCAAACGCGGCAATTATGCCGGCGACAAGTCTCGTATGCATTTACAGGAATCCCTTCGAGAAAACAGCGTCGGTCGCGGGTATGAGGCGCAAACTGCCATGCAATTTTCGCAAAGCAAAACTCAACAGATGCTCAGTCATTGAGAGTTGCTTGGACCTGATCGGATTCAGCAGGCTAGCTTTTCGAGCGGCTGATTGTTCTCGAACTTCGTGATGTTCTCGATCGTTGTGACCGCGATGTTCAATAAGGCTTCTCGCGTAAAGAAAGCCTGGTGGCCGGTGATGATCACATTTGGAAACGTGAGCAGCCGCGCGAACACGTCATCGCCAAGAATTAACCCCGAACGATCCTCAAAAAAGATTTCTTCTTCCTCCTCGTAAACATCGAGGCCGAGGTAACCGATCTTGCCGCTCTTTAGCCCCTCGATAATTGCGACGGTATTCAGCAGCGCGCCGCGACTTGTGTTGATCAGCATGACGCCGTTCTTCATTTTGGTAATGGCAGCGCCACTAATGATGTATTTGTTCTCGGGCGTAAGCGGGCAATGCAAGCTGATGATGTCTGATTGCGCCACCAATTCGTTCAGCTCGACGTACCGCACTCCGAGAGACCGACAGGCCGCATTTGGAAATGGATCGAACGCCAAAGTCGGACAACCGATTCCGGTGAGAATTTGCGCCACCACAGTCCCGATTTGCCCCGTACCGATCACGCCGACGGTTTTGCCGTGCATGACGAACCCGACCAAGCCGTCCAGAGCGAAATTACCTTCGCGGACACGATTATAGGCGCGATGCACTTTCCGGTTAAGCGCCAGCATAAGCGCGATTGTGTGCTCGGCCACCGCGTAAGGCGAGTATCCCGGAACGCGCGCCACTGTGATGCCGTGGCTCGTCGCGGCTGAGAGATCGACATTGTTATAACCGGCGCAGCGCAACGCAATCAGCCGCACGCCTAACGAACGTAGCCTCGCTATCACCGCAGCGTCCACGTGATCGTTCACAAACACGCACACGGCTTCAAATCCGGTTGCGAGTCCTACAGTTTCCTCATTCAAGTGCGGCTCGAAAAAACGCAGTTTATGAAGCGAGCCATTTGCCGCGTTGAGAAATTCGCGATCGTATTTTTTTGCACTGAAGATTGCGACATTCACAGATCAATCTCCGCGATTGGCCTTTTGATCACAACAGAGTGTAACGTCGGCTTGTCGTCTCACGTTTTTTGGCCGTCTTGATGAAAAGCAAACCGAGGAGCAAAAGGGTTCATTTGATTCTCAACGGGAAAGTAGCTGGGAATGACGCCCTTCGCGTGGCAGTTGCCCGGCAACGAGCGGCCGGACATCGCATCGAAGTGCGAGTGACTTGGGAAATGGGAGACGCGCGGCGATTTGCGTCGGAAGCAGACAAAGTGGATTTGCTGATTGCTGCTGGTGGGGACGGCACACTGAACGAGGTTCTTCACGGCTTGATGGATCTCTCCGAGGCTGTGCGACCCATATTGGGAATAGTGCCGCTCGGCACCGCCAATGATTTTGCGACTGGATGCGGTATTCCGCGTGATCCGGCGAAGGCGCTGGCGCTCTGTATGAAAGGCGAGGGAGTGCCAATCGATGTCGGCAAAGCCAATGACCACTGGTTTATCAATGCAGCCAGCTCCGGCTTCGGCGCCGAGATCACCGCAACCACATCGCCGGAACTCAAACGCCTGCTTGGTCCTGCCGCCTACACCGTGATGGGCGCAATTCTGGCGATCAACCTTCATCATTATCAAGGAAGACTGATCTTGCCGGGCCGCGAAATTACTGGCAGCGGCCCGGTGGCAATCGTTGGGAACGGGCGCCAGACCGGCGGCGGCATGCAAGTCGCTCCCCGTGCATGCATCGACGACGGTTTGCTCGATGTGCTTGTCGTCCATCAGATCTCCCCGACCGCGCTGCTCGCCGCCACGCGAGAATTGCAACAGCTTCCACCCGATGGCGAGTATATCTCCTATTGGCAAACGCCCTGGCTGGAGGTGCATCCTGAGGAAGCAATTCCGGTCAACCTCGATGGTGAACCGTTACGTTTGTCCACAGTCCGATATGAAGCCGTACCAAAGGCGATTCAGCTGATTGTTCCGCCGAACTGCCAATTGCTCTCGCAACGACCGAAGGCCTAGCGCCTGTCATAAGCAAACTAGTTTTGACCCGATCGCCGGCACACTAACAAATATCCGGACCCTTGCCGGGAAAGCCACGCTCTCCGAGCCATGGGATGTGGCGGCGCATGTGTGCTACGCGTCTAAGCCCAAATCGCTCAATTGCCTTGGCGCGAATGTGCGCGATGGCTTCTTCGACAGAATCTGTCGCGTAAATCAGGTTTAGATCCGAGGAGCTGATTTTCCCACGCTGCGCCATCTGTTCGATGAAACCGATCAGTTGCTTCCAGTAATCGGTGCCCATGATGACAACCGGAAAATGTTTGATCTTCCCGTTCTGAATCAGAGAGAGCGCCTCAAAAAGCTCGTCGAGGGTGCCGACGCCGCCGGGCATAACCACAAAGGCGTAGGAATATTTTATCAACAGCGCCTTGCGAACGAAAAAATAATGCAGCCGGACACAACGATCGAGATACATGTTCGATCCTTGCTCGAATGGCAGCTCGATGTTGCATCCAACCGAGCGGCCACCGACTTCTTTTGCGCCGCGATTGGCCGCCTCCATGATGCCCGGGCCGCCGCCGGTCATCACCGTGAATCCGAGCCGGGCGATCGCCGCACCCATCTTCTGGGCTAGTTCGTAATGCGGATCGTCAGGTTTGATCCGCGCTGAGCCAAAGACGGTTACACAAGGACCAACGAAATGAAGAGCGCGAAATCCGCGCAGGAAATCGCGCATGACTCGCAGCAACGTGCAGAACTCTGCGAATCGCGAACGTGGACCTTCGAGAAATATTTCATCAGCGCGCTCCGGCGGAGTAACAACCGCCGCCATCGCCGAATCCGGCGCGGGTTGCATCGGAATTTCACTTGCCATTAACGCTCAACGGCCGCTTCACACCACTTCAATATTTCCGCCGCATGTGACTTGGCAGAATGTTTAGCTCGCTGCGGTACTTGGCGACGGTGCGTCGTGCAATGGGAATGCCGCGCTCGCTCAAAATCTCGACGATCTCGTGATCGCTCAATGGCGCGCTGCCGCTCTCATGCTTGATGAGGTCGAGAACGGCTTGTTTCACGCTGGTGTTGCTCAGCGATTCGCCGGTCGCAGTTTGATAGCCGCCTGTGAAAAAGTATTTCATCTCGAAAACGCCCTGGGGCGTGGCCATGTATTTGCCGGACACCGCGCGGCTAACCGTGGTCTCATGCACGCCGACGGCTTCGGCGACTTCTGCCATCGTCATCGGCTTCAAATGCGATGGGCCGTGCTCGAGGAAATCGCGCTGCCTCGAAACGATCTGCTGCGCGATGTTCATGATTGTTTGCTGCCGTTGATGGATCGAGCGGATCAAAAATTTGCCGCTGCGGATTTTATCCCGAATGTAGTCTTTGACGTCGCCGCTCTGCGCGTCGCCAGACGCAATGATGTCCTTGTATAGGTTGCTGATCCGCAGATGCGGAATCTGTTCGTTGTTGAAGGCGATCTGATATTCGCCGTCCACCTTTTCCACGATCACGTCCGGCAGCACGTAATTCTGGGGCGCGGCAGCAAAAACCTGGCCGGGGCGAGGATTCAGTCTCGCGATGTTGTCGGCGGCCTTTTGCACATCCTCGACGCTGATCGCCATTCGGCGCGCGATCTCCAGAAAGCGATGCCTGCCCAGGTCGTCCATGTGCTCGGACACAATCCGGTACTCGAGGCTCTGTTCCTTTCCCTGTCGTCGCAATTGGATCAGCAAACACTCGCTTAAATCACGCGCGCCGACTCCCGCAGGATAAAAAGTTTGGATCAATTCAAGCCCCTTTTCGAAATCGTCTTGTGGAATTCCCGAGTTCAGTGCCATTTCTTCCGGGGTGCTTTGGAGAAATCCGTCGTCGTCGATGTTGCCGACGATCAGGTCCGCAGCTTTCCGGTCATCGGCGCTGAGTACGGTCTGGTTCAGTTGCGCGATCAGATTTTGCTGAAGCGTTTCCTGGACTGGAATGGAATCGAACAGGAACTGGCGCTTCTCGTCTGCTTCCTTCGAACCGCGTCGGCCATCGAAGTTGGAGCTAGCCGACTGCGCCATGTAATCGCGCCATTCCTCATCCAAGCTCGCCAATTTTTCGAATTCCTCCCTAAAATTTTCCTCGGCTGAGGCTTCAGCCTCGCTGCGCTCGTTGGCGCCTGAATCCTCCGGCAACTCTTCCAGCACGGGATTTGTCTCCATCTCCTGTTGGACCAGGTTGCGCAGCTCGAGCAGCGGCGTCTGGAGAATGAGCAGGCTTTGTTGCAGCTGCGGCGACAGAACTTGCTGCAAGGCGAGGCTTTGCCTCTGTTGCATTCCCTGTGCGGCCATACGCCGAGTTTACGGGCGTCGTCAGCGGTGGGCAAGCTCAAGGAGCGGAAGTTGTAGGGCGTCTGTATCAGACGCCGTGGCGTTTCACAGAAACGCCCTACAGCATTTCGCCCTGGGCGTTCTCCGCGAGCACCCAATCAACTGGGTTTTTGAAGGCGAGGATTTGCTCGAAGATGTCGGTTGAACCAGAGCATGGAACCGCGATCAGATCTGCTCCAAAGCCGGTCCGTATTTGCCCCAGAGCGTTTTCGCATCTCAACGCGCGCGCAGGATTTACGGTCGCCATTTGCAAAATTTCTTCCGGTGAAACCAGCGGTAAGTCTTTTTGAAAAGCCCGCATCTCATCGAACAAGCTCAAGGTCTCGTTACTCGCGAGGCTGTCCGTGCCAAGGCAAACGTTGTATCCGAGGGAGCGCAGGCGATCGAAGGCGAATGGGCTGTGGCCAAAATAGTTGTGACTTCGCGGACAGTGCACGATGTGAAATTTTGAATTGGATCTTTCCAGCAACTCAAAATCGCTCTCGGTCAATTCGTTCAAATGCGCCACGATCCAGGAAAGGTAGGGGCGATTGACCTCAATCGCCCGCGGACGGTTCGTTAAACCGCCGCTACCAATCAAATCCAAGAACAATCCCAGCGGCGTTTCATTCCCACAATCATCCATCGCACGCCCGATGCTCTTGATGAACTCGTAGAGCGGACCCGAACCATCACGGAACATCTCCATCTCTTCGCGCGACTCGGCCAAGTGCGTCGTTAGTAATATGTGTTCCCGTTGCGCGATCTCCTCGCACCGGCGAAAAAGATCTTTCGACGCTGTGAACAACGCGTGCGGCGCGAGGCCCCAACGAGGGGTTTGCTTCAGCGCCTCGATTGCAGAGTCGACAAGTTCATTTGCGCGCTCCGGCGCGCGAATATCGATCAGTTCCGCAAACCACCAGGTGCGAATCGGCGGCTGAAGCTGTGAGATCAATTCTGGGAAAGCAGTCAAATTCGTAATCGCAGTTGTGCCAAATCTCTTCGCCTCCTCGAAACCCTGGTTAATTGAGGCGAGATAGTCCTTCGGCGAGAGCCCCGACTTTTCCGCGTTGATCGCCTGGATCCAATCGGTGAAAGATTTCTGTGGTGGGATCTTTCCGCGCAAACAGGTGTAATCGAAGTGGCAATGCGCGTTGATCAGCCCTGGCAATAACACTTGTTCGCCGAGATCGAGAGTGTTGCCGGCGTTGCGCGTCTTGATGTCATCAAATCTGCCAACGTCAACGATCTGATTTCCCGAAACAGCGACCGCACCGTTTTCAATGGGCGCTCCGTGCATCGTCACGACAATGCGCGCGCGAATGATCATCTGTGAGCTGTAGCGGCTGTCTCTTACCGCGGTCAAATTCCCATAGAGAATGGTGTGACAGCGATTGCGTCCGGTGGATCGGCTTCTCCGAAGACGATGGAAACGCTCGCCGAAGGCGCATTTGTTGCCAACGCGTTGAGGACAACGCGTTCCACCTTTTTACAGATTAAGCGCTTTCGTCTTTCACGACTTTGCGGCACTCGGCGACCAGAAGATTGCACGCTTCCTGGCAAAACAACGGGACTGTAGCCGCTTCGCTGTGCGAAGCGCTCGCGTCGCCCGCAGGGCGACAGCTACAAGCCCCCATCACTTGATCATACGCAGGATCAAACTTTTCTTTCGGCAATTTCGTCGACGCGATTACACCGTTTCGATCGCGTTTCCACAGAATAGTTCTGAGGCATCCGCTATCGGACCGACAAAAGTCCGCCACAAGATCGTTGATTTGTGGATCGGAAATTTTTGCCGCAACACGATACATTCCTGACTGACGATCCAGTGTCTCGCGCAAGGCCGTCGTTTTGAGGCAGCCCTTTTCCCACGCCGCGAAAACTGCGAGCCGGCTTGGATAAAAATAATCCAGCGCACGTCCTAGTTCTTCGACCGTAGCGAGCTCCAGCCGCCAGCCATGCCGCAAGTTCGGCTCGGTCTTGAGCGGACGATAGTTTCCCGCGTCATCGTACTTTGCGATTTCGATCGCGTTCTCCGCGTCCCGATACCTCTGCAACTTGTTGAGCGATGCGTCATCGCGATGTGACAGGACAAAACCGGCACCCTCTCGCTTTGTGACCAGGATTTGCCCGAAGTAAAACGGCGCAGCAAGACCGTTAAAAATTTCCTCAATCGAATCTGCCATTGTTGGGACGCGACCGGCAGCCGCGCCGACTTAATGGAGACAATGAGCGATTAAACCGCCTGCACGTTCGAGAAACTGCAGGTCTTCATCGTCGAAGGCATTCAATTTATCGCTCTCTGCATCGAGCATCCCGAGGACGTGCTTGTGGTCGTTGCGCATCGGCACAATGATCTCGGAACGAGTTGTATGAAACGTCGGCAGATACCGGAGATCCTTACTCACGTCGCCCACGATGACGGGCTTGCCGGACTCCAGGGCAGTACCGCATAACCCCTGACTAATTGGAAAACGTGGATACGTCGCCGGTTCCTCGCCGCTCTCGGCCATGATCACAAACTCGTTCTTTACGATCTTGTAAACGCCGACCCAGCGATAATCCCGTGCGGCGCGAATCATCTCTACGAGTTGCTTCATTCGTTTCCGCGTGCAACCGCCGGCCAGCGCAAACCCGCCGATCTCCTGCAGCTTTTTGCACGTGGTTTCTTTCATTCGAGGGAAAGCAATCTCGCGTATAAGAAGGCGAGCGCTAGCACGATTTCAACCTTTTGCAGACAACGCCTGCTCGATGATGATGTCTGCAAAACCGGGGTCGGTGCCGATGGACGGGGCGTAGAATAATTTGCGATCGTCGATGGCGTACGGATTCTGGCGAAAAATTTCGCCATGTGCTGTAGCCGGGGACGGTGAACCCGGGCGATCGCAGTCATCACCCGCGGCTACAACGATTCCGAGCAACACCGGAATATCCTCGTAGCTGTGGAGACCGTCGGAAATAAAAAATGGCACCACAACGACGTTTGGAGTTTCGGTCAATTGGCGCCAGTCAGACACGAGCGGCGGCTCCTCCATATAAAGATTGAGCACAGCAGCGTATTTTCCGAGTGCTCGGATCTTTTCCGTTTCGCGCTTCGCTGCGACGGCGCTGTTTTCATTCAAATCGGTTCCGTGGGCAACGATCAGCAAACTCGTCTCGGCGGGATCAACATCAGGTGCGACCCCTCTTGCGCGCTTGAGCAGCAACTCCGTCATCAGTGAATGATTTCCAACCGGCTCACAATATCTCCAGATTTGTCCATTCGATCGTTTCGTGATCTCCCCATTCAGCTCAAGCTCGCGCGGGACGACCGTCTGGGTGAAATAACCTTCGCTGATGAAATTCGGGACCACGTAAACTTCACGAATCGATTCGGGATCGAACAGAAACAACGCATCACGCAAGCTCGGTTCCTCTTTCCAAAACGCGCACTCCACCCTGGCAAAAATCTTCCGACGCCGAATCTCCGCCGCGTGCTCCAACGTGGGCGCGCTCGAATCCGGGTTCACCGTCGAGCCGTGCGCGACGATCAACAGCGTGGCGTTCGGTTTGCGTTCCACGCTTACAATTTTACCACAGAGAACACGGAGGGCACAGAGAAGGGGAAGTCCAAATTCTCTCCGTGACCTCTGGGCCTCTGTGGTTAATCTTTGGTTTGTGAAGTTTCGCACTTACAAGAACACCGATCTGAGGGTCAGCGAGGTCGGCTTTGGTCTGTGGACGATTTCCACTGGTTGGTGGGGAAATTTTACCGAGGGCGAAGCGATCGCGCTGATGCACAAGGCGTTTGATCTTGGTATCACGTTGTTCGATGCCGCTGATACCTACGGAAACGGTTTAAGCGAAGAGTTGATCGCCAAAGCCTTTCCGAACCAGCGCGACGAAATCGTAATTGCGACAAAGGTAGGCTACGATTTTGTCCATCACGGTGAGGCGCGCGGGCGCGGTCAGCGCGAAATACCGCAGGATTTTTCTCCGGAAGCCATCACACGCGCGACCGACGCGGCGCTGAAACGATTGAAGACGGACCGGATCGATCTGCTTCAACTGCACAACATTCGAATGCAGCAGGTGTATGACGACGCGCTCTGGAAGACCCTCGAAAAATTAAAGAGCGAAGGAAAAGTTCGGTACTACGGCGTTGCGCTAGGGCCAGCGATCGGTTGGCTGTACGAGGGCGTTAATTCCATTCGCGAGCGCGAACTAACGAGCGTCCAGCATATTTACAACATGCTCGAGCAACATCCCGGGCGTGCCTTTCACGACGCAGCTACTGAAGCTGGCAAGAACACGATGTTTCTCATTCGCGTGACGCATTCGTCCGGAATGCTCGAAGGGAAGTACACCGCTGAGACCAAGTTTCCGCCGACTGATCATCGCAGCCACAGACCGCGGAGTTGGCTGCTGAACGGGGTCAAGAAAATCGAGCAATTACGATTTCTCGAAAACTCGCAGCGGACGCTTGGGCAAGCAGCCCTGCAGTGGTTACTGGCGGATGATCGCGTCGCTTCGACGTTGCCGAACATTTACGACGAAGAACAGCTCGTCGAATTCGCAAAAGCACCCGATACCGCGCCGCTGACATCGGACGACATGGCGAAAATCGAGGAACTTTATTCCGACAATTTCGGCATCGAAGAGGAACCGCCAAAGTTCAAGGGGACCATGGAGCTGCCGCAGGAAACTGCGGTGGCTTGATCTATAGCCGCTTCGCCGTGCGAAGCGTCGTCTGGACTGTGCGAAAACACCTGCATTGCGCCGACCACAGGGCGGCGGCTACAAGTTGGTGGTCGGAGAGACTGCGGCTGCTCTAATCTGATTCGTCTTGTTCCTCGACGGGTTCGGCGCGGCGGATTTCGGGTTGTTCCTGCGCGCGCTGCTGCGAATGGCGGGCGATCATCTGACCTTTGTACACGTCCTTGAAGACATCTGCGATCATCGGCGCAGCGGCTGAACCGCCGTGAACTTTGCTGCCGACGTCGCCTTCATAAACAGCCGCGAACGCGTATCGCGGTTGATCGGCAGGCAAGAATCCGGCGAACCACGCTGCTGTACGCTCTTTGTGTTTGGGTCCCCATTGCGCGGTGCCGGTTTTACCGGCGACTTCGACATTCTCGAGGCTGGCTTGGTGCGCGGTGCCACCACCGCCATTCACGGCGTCGATCATTCCCGTGCGCACCTGCTCCAGCGTATTTTGTGAGAGATCGACGTTTCGTTTGGCGCGCACCTGGTAAGCGGTGACGATTTGATTATCGAACGTCTGCACCTGCTGAACCAATCGTGTTTGATAGAACGTTCCGCCGTTGGCGATTATTCCCATTGCTTGCGCCATTTGAAGAGGCGTTGTCTGAATGTCGCCCTGGCCGATCGACATGTTGGCGATATCGCCGTTGAGGATTTTCCGACCGTGTGTGGCCTTCATGAATTCGTCATTCGGAATGCGGCCCTCGGCTTCGCCGCGCAGCGGAATGCCGCATTTAGCGCCGAAGCCCAGCTTCAATGCCCAATCAATAATTGGCGCCGACCCGGTCTTTATGCCGGCCTGATAAAACCATGTGTCACACGATTCAGTGAGTGCCTGCACGAAATTTAGTGCGCCACGATCGCTTTTTTTCCAGTTGTGGAACGTGACATTGCCGATCTGAATTGCTGGCACGCATTGGTATTGGTCCTCCGGATAGACAGCGTGGGTCTCCAGTGCCGCGATCCCGACGGCAACCTTAAATGTCGATCCCGGTGGATACGATGAACGGTACGCGCGCGGCAAAAGTGGAATGTCCGGGTCCGACTGCAGGGCTTTGAGTTGATCGGGTGTGATGGATGGAACGAATACGTTCGGGTCATATGTTGGCCAGGATGCCAGCGCGAGAACATCGCCGCTGTTCGGATCGACAATCACCATGGCCCCGCGCTTTGCTTTCGCTGCCAACGCTTTTTCGGCCAGCTCTTGCAGGTGCAAATCAAGAGTAGTCACCACGTTGTATCCGGGCTCCGGCGGGGTAACCAGTTTCTCTGATGTTTTTCGGCCGTCTTTGTCGAAGGTCAGTTTATATTCGCCGTTCTTCCCGGTGAGCATGTCGTTGAATGTCTGTTCGAGTCCTTCGCGTCCCTCGGTTTGCGGCCAGATCGTTTCGTGGTTATCGACAATGCCATCCGGATTTCGGCCCGTTTTTCCGGTGTAACCGACAATCTGCCCTGCGATTTTTCCGTTCGGATAAATTCGGACGTAAACAGGACGCACCATCATTCCGGGCGGCAGCTTGTCCTTGATTCCTGCGTACTCCTGCGGCGTGAGATTGGGTGCAATCTCAAACGGCATGACGCCCCGGTTACGGTAATGACGAAGGATCGCTCCATCAGAAATCCTGAATCTGCGTCCTATTAACTTTCCGGCCTCATCTATTTTTTCCCTCGTGTAACTGAGCGCTTGCGCGTCGGAAAAGTTCAGCGGGGTTGGGAAAGTTATGACCAGATTGTAACTCAGCCGGTTTTGTGCTAGCGGCACTCCGTTGCGGTCCGTGATCTGTCCGCGTGGCGCTGGGATGTCGAGCATAAACGTGCGCGCCAGCTTTTGCGTTTCGAACGTGGGGACAATTGTTTCCTCTTCCGGCGAAGCGCTCGGACTCGGTGCGGGGGTCGGAATGAGCGTCTGCGCGTGCGCAGTCTGCAGCAATGCGAAGAACAGCAGCACAATCCACAGCCCACCTACATTTCCCCGGATTGACCTCATTCGAATAAGATCTCTAATCTGCGCATTCTGCGGACAAATCAATGCCGCTGCAAAAACAGGTGCACTTCTTCGGCCAACTTTCGGCCAATGCCTTCTGTAGCCGCGATCTCTTCAACGCTTGCCTTGCGCAGGCGATTTACCGAACCGAATCGCTGCAGCAACAAATTCCTTCGGTTTTGGCTGACGCCCGGGCAATCGTCGAGAATGCTTTCCTCTACCCGTTTTTTCATCAGTAGTTGGTGATATGCGTTAGCGAACCGATGCGCCTCATCGCGGATGCGCTGAAGCAATCGCAAGGCAGGGGAATCCATTGGAAGTCGCAATGGCAATGCACGGCCGGGTCGATAAATCTCTTCGTGTTCTTTCGCCAGACCGATAATCGGAAGATCATGCAAGCCAAGTCGCTGCAATTCACGGCAGGCGGACGACAACTGGCCTTTTCCTCCATCGACAATGATCAGGTCGGGTAAGCGAACATATGATTGCGCTTGTCTTTCATTTGTAGGGCAAGCGCCCCGCTTGCCAGCCCCAGGTTCGGCAACCGAAGCGGTTGCCCTACAACGCGCAACCGCTTCGAAAGCATTCTCCTGTGAAAATTCCGCTACGTCGGAATTTACGGCTCGGGCTTCAAGCAGAGTCCGCGAATACCTCCGCCGCACGACCTCGGCCATGCTGGCGAAATCATCCTGTCCTTCAACCGTGCGCACGCGGTAACGCCGGTAATTGTTCTTGTCCGGAACCCCATCGCGGAAACAAACCATCGAGGCCACCACGTGTGTCGTGGAGATGTTCGAAATGTCGAAGCACTCCATTACTCGAGGCGCATCTGGAAGATGCAGTGCGTCCGCCAACGCCTGCACGTCCGCCGTTGGATCGATGCTGCTGGGCAAACTACCGCGCGTGAATCGGCGGGTCGGTCTTGTCGTGCTGCGCAAGTCTGCGACCATGTTGCGAAGCTCGGCCGCCTTCTCGAAATCCATTTTCTCCGCAGCCTTGTGCATGTGTTCCTCCAGCGCGGCGATCATTTCTCGCGATTTGCCTTCCAGGAACTCGCACGCTTGTTCGACGCGCTCGCGGTATTGCTCGGTGCTGGTCTCGCTCAAGCGCACCGGCACCTGGTATGTCGAAGACTTCAATTCGCGCTCTGTCGGTGCGCCGCGCCCAAACGTAAGCACGCCAAATTTCTTGCGCATGAAATTCAGTGTTTGCCGCAGCGCACCGGCATGCGCGTATGGGCCGAAGTAGCGGCTGCCGTCGTCCTTTTTGAATCGGGCGAGGCGAAAGCGCGGCCACTCCTCCGAGAGATCGACCCTGACCACGAGGAACCGCTTGTCGTCGCGGAACGAAATGTTATAGCGCGGCCGGTATTCCTTGATCAATTTGCCCTCGAGCAAAACCGATTCCGCCTCGCTGCGAACCGTGTGCGTTTCAAAATCCCATGTTGCGTCGAGCATGGCGCGTGTTTTTAAATCGGCCTGGGCCAATTTCGACGGAAGGAAATACGAACTCACGCGTTTGCGCAGATCGCGTGCTTTACCGACGTAAATCACGCGGTTAAACCGGTCGCGCATCAAGTACACACCTGGCTTGTGCGGCACCTCGTGCACTTTCTTCTGCAGATCGGCTTTCTCTTTTTTCGATGCAGTCACGCGGTCGAAAGTTACCCGAGAAGAACGCAACGGGAAACTCGCTGCTTCGGATCGAATAGCGTGCGCATCTGTAGCCACGGCCCTGTGGGCCGTCTCGACTTGTGAATGCATCACCGAACGCGACCGGCCACAGGCCGGTGGCTACAGCGTTCGAAATGCAAAAAGTGTCTCTTGGAAAACAACTCTGTCGCTATGGCCTTGTCGTAGTGGTGGTAGTCGTCTCCTCGCGTTTAATCACAGCGGCAGGTTGCGCAGGCTGCGTCAATACCACTTTGCGCACTACAACCCGGTCGCCGACGGTTGAGTAGTAAACGGTAGCCGGCATGTCTGGACGGATTGCCGAGAAACTTACAACGCGCCCCGCCGGATCAAGTACCGTCGTATCCTTTGTGTAGTAATAGCGCACCGGCGCCGCACCCGACGCCGTTCGGAACATAAAATAATCCGAGTCCGGGGTGTAGGTGACAATGTTTCCCGCACTGCTGGTGGTCGTCTGTTGGGTTGTCGTTGTGCCGGTCACTGGGTCAGTGCTCGTTGTTGTCGTTGTGGTCTGTGCGAGCGCTAAGCCCAGCGATGCCGCAAAAACCAAGCTTGCCGCCAATATTCTTGTTAATCTGATTTGTTTCATATTTATCCCTCTGCTTTGATTCAATTGATGTCCTCGATCGTGTATATTCCCGGTCCTTTAACGCGGGAGCTTTTTCAGGTTCGTCATAATATCGTAAATTCCGTCGCCGGTGGTTGTGTCCGCGGGGGTGATCGGAGCTGTGCCAGAACAACCTAACACTCTGCCTATGCAGGCTTTACCCGGTTTCCGCGATTTCCTGCCCGAGGACTGTGCCAGGCGCAATTACATTTTCGCACGTTGGCGTGAGGTTGCCCGCCGCTACGGCTTCGTCGAATGGGAGGGCCCGCCTCTGGAGGCGACCGAGCTGTACAAGAAGAAAAGCGGCGCGGAAATTGTCGAGCAGCTTTTCAATTTCACAGACAAAGGCGAACGCGAAGTCGCGCTGCGTCCTGAACTCACGCCCACGCTTGCTCGTGTGGTTGCGGCGCACGAACGCGAATTCAAGAAACCACTCAAATGGTTCTCGATCGGACAATTTTTCCGATACGAGAAGCAGCAGCGCGGCCGGTTACGCGAACATTTTCAGCTCAATTCCGACATCATTGGCGAGAAGGACCTCGCCGCCGACATCGAGCTCGTAGCGCTCTGCATCGATCTCTTGCGCGCGTTCGGATTCACCGAAAAAGATTTCGTCGTCAGGATCAGCGACCGCGAATTCTGGACTGATTTTTTACGCGCCAAAGGCGTGCCCGCTGAGCGGTGGGACGATTTACTGCAAGCGATCGACAAATCCGCGCGCGAGCCGCGTGAGAAAACGGCAGAGAAACTCGGGGACCTTGCCAATCCCGTCTTTGCGGTGCTGAAGAGCGGCGGCAAAAGCGCAAAGCTGGAGCAACTCGTTGATGGGCTGCGGGCTCGCGGGCTCGCCGATTTCGTGGCGATCGACGTGGAAATCGTTCGTGGGCTTGCCTATTACACGGGAATCGTGTTTGAGGTGTTCGATCGCGCGGGGAAGTTTCGGGCGGTCGCCGGCGGCGGGCGCTACGATAATCTCATTTCGCAGCTGAGCGATGGTGCGCTTTCTCTGCCTGCGCTGGGTTTTGCAATGGGTGACGTCGTTCTTGGCGAATTGATCAGCGAAATCCCGCGAGCACGCGAAGAACTGCAGGAAGCAATGGCGAACGATAGCAAGATCGACGTCTACGTCGTAATCGCAAAGGAACAACGCCGTGCCGACGCGCTCGCACAAATCCAGCAACTGCGCGACCGCGGCTACCGCATCGATTACTCGCTCACGCCAACGAAAGTCGGTCGGCAGTTTCAAGCCGCCGAAGATTTGGGCGCGCGCATCGCACTACTTTATGGAGATGAGTGGCCGCAGGTGAAAATAAAGAACATGGCCACAGCGCAGCAGGATCTTGTTGCGTATGACAAACTGCTGGATCGCGTGGCCGAGCTTCTTTGACGTTTTGCTGTAGTGTTCGCTGCCCTCAGCGGATCTGTGGACTGTCGCGTTTTATAGTGCGCTGAGGACAGCGCACACTACAGCACCGTGTAATCGCTTGCGAGATTGTTCGCTTCGCTCAGAATGACGCGATACTTTTCTCCGCATCGCATGTTTCGCACACACGACTGTAATTCACTTCGCAAAAGCGATGTCGGCATTCAAGTCACGCTTGCCGGATGGGTGAACGTCACCCGCGATCACGGCGGCGTGATTTTCATTGATCTGCGCGACCGCGAGGGACTGATCCAGGTGGTTTTTCGCCCGGAGGAAAATGCCGAGCTTGCAAAGCAGGCCCACACGCTGCGCGGCGAAGATGTTGTTCAAGTTTCGGGCACGGTCGCCGCACGCCTGCCGGGCACGGAAAATCCAAACCTCGCGACCGGCGACATCGAAATTATTCCGAGCGAGCTGCGGATTCTAAATCGCGCCGACCCGTTGCCATTCCCAATCGATTCCGAGCCGCAAAATGAAGATCTGCGGATGACGCACCGTTATTTGGATCTGCGTCGGCCACGGCTCGCCCACAATTTGCGGGTTCGCCATCGGGCTGCAAAAGCAACCCGCGATTACCTCGACAGCCAGGGGTTTGTCGAGGTTGAAACGCCGATTCTGTCCAAGAGCACGCCGGAAGGTGCGCGGGATTTCTTGGTGCCGAGCCGAATCGCGCCCGGGAAGTTTTACGCGTTGCCGCAGGCGCCACAGCAATACAAACAGCTGCTCATGGTCGCTGGCGTGGAAAAATATTTTCAGATCGCAAAATGTTTTCGCGACGAAGATTTGCGTGCGGACCGGCAACCGGAGTTTACGCAGATCGACATTGAAGCGTCGTTCGTCACGCCCGACGACATCTTCAGAGTCGCCGAAGGAATGCTCGCGGCGATTTTCAAGGCCGCGCGCGACATCGACATCAAAACGCCATTCGACCGCTTTACATATCGCGACGCGGTCGATCGCTACGGCAGCGATAAGCCCGATCGCCGATTTGAAATGGAGCTAGTCGATCTTGGTGAAACCTTTCGTGAAAGCAGTTTCAAGGTTTTTCGCGGTGCGCTTGATGCCGGCGGCGTTGTGAAAGCAATCAACGCAAAAGGCTTTGCCGGAATCACCATTGGTCAGGCAGATGAGCTTACAGAAATTGCGAAACTGCACGGCGCCAAAGGTCTCGCTTTCATCAAAGTTGAGAACGGCGAATGGAAATCGCCGATCGTGAAGTTCTTCAGTGACGCTGAGAAGACAGCGTTGCAATCAAAGCTGAACATGGAGGAAGGCGACTGCGTTTTCTTCGCTGCTGACAAGTGGGAAATCGCGTGTGAGGTCCTGGGCCGCTTGCGGCTGCGCATTGCCGAGATGCAAACGCTTACGCCCGCTGGTGAAGTCTGGAATTTTCTTTGGGTCACAGATTTTCCGCTTTTCGAATGGAGCCCGGACGAAAACAAATGGAACGCGATGCACCATCCATTCACCCGACCCAAAGCCGAGGACATGCTGCTGTTTGAGCAATTGACTGGAGCCGGCTCGCCCTCGGGCCGGGCGACAATTACTCCCCAGCCAGAAGATCGGCGCGAAGGCGTGCCGGCTCCAAGCGTTGCGGACATTCGCGCTGAGGCTTACGACGTCGTCCTGAACGGAGTGGAGATTGGCGGCGGCAGCATGCGAATTTACGAACGAGAGCTGCAGGAAAAAATGTTCCAGGCGCTTGGGATCAGCCCGGAAGCCCGAGAATCACAGTTCGGCCATTTACTCCGTGCGTTTCGGCTCGGCGCGCCGCCGCATGGCGGAATCGCATTCGGTCTCGATCGTTTGGTCATGCTCCTCTGCGGCGAACAAAGCATCCGCGACGTGATGGCTTTCCCGAAGAACAACCGCAGCATGGACCTCATGTCGCAGTCGCCTGCGGAAGTCGATGCAAAGCAGCTACGGGACTTGGGAATAAAGCTAGTAGGGGACAAGCCGGAGGGCCGCGCACCTCTGCGTCCCAAGTAATTCTTTCGCAAAATTGGAATACTGGCGCCCGATTCGCGTCCGTTGCAGGCGCAGGTTACCGCAGATTTCAATCAGAAAGCTTGGAAGCCAGAAAATCGGTTTCAGAAGATGACTTGCCATCGGCGCGTGAATTGCTCAGTACGAAGTCCCGACGAATTCTCACCGTACCCCGGAAATATGGTGTGGCGAACTGTGACAGTAATTGCCATTAGCTGATCGGCAGTTGCAGCCGTATGCTAGTTTGGTAACAATCGCAGCGCCAATCGATCGCGCAGGTGTGCGGCCCCTTCTCTCTGCACACAAAACCGCATCATGAATGCTACCGCTGCTCATAAAGATGAGCTTAAAAAATTGCTCGAGAACTTATCGGGCGACAGTGCCGTCTCAGGGATAACTTTCGTGGCGTCTCTGGATGCTTATATCGCGCGCCTCGATACGGATTGCTCAGACATCAAGGCGCGCGTCAATCCGCCGCCAGCGCAAATAAACGGAGAGTTACCATGGAACCAGCATTGACTCAGAACTGTGCGCTTTATTACGCGCAACATAAAACTTCAAAAGGTCGTGCCGCGCTTTTCAAGAGGTTTCGCGCCGCGGCCCGTAAGCAGGGCTCGGATGTTCGGCAGCAGCTGACCTTCGGCGACTTAGTCATCGTACCGCGACTTCATAAGGACAACGGTCGCTGAGCAGCTTCATTGATTGCCATCATGGATTCCCTGATTTTCGCAAGTTCGCAGAATGAAGAAAGCGATTCTGCCGCAGAGCGACGTTGGGAAAACGAAGGAGGAAATCCGGCGCAACTTCAACAGCTACCCCGTGATGACCGAAAGGAAGACTCCACAACCGGTCCGGTGCAGGGCGTGTTGAAGGCATTCTGCTACCAAGATTGACGGCACATGCACCTAATCCAATTCCGCGAAATAATGCGAGATGCTGAAAGCTGCAATCCCCGTTGATAACCCGGTGTCGAAAAATAATTGATGCCAATGAGACGCTCGAAAAGAAGCGGCCTGATCCACAACGCCCGTGGACGGGCCGCGACAGCCCGATCCTCTGATCAGGAAGTGATGCTACACCTGTCGCGTTCTCAGATTTTCAAAGATTACGAACGGGCTTTCAGCGAAGCCACGGGTTTGCCGCTTAATATTCGAGGACACGATTCATGGTCGCCTGCACACCATGGCAAAACCGATCACGTTTCGTTTGCCGCGATTCTGGCTCGTTTCAACAAGGCTCGCGCCGCATGTCTAAGGGCCCAAACGAACGCATCCCAGGAACCCTCATCGACGACGCGCACCGTCACCTGGTTTGCGGGACTCTCCGAAAGCGCAGTGCCGGTCTATGTTGGTGACCACATTCTAGGTTTTCTGGAGACAGGCGAAGTACTGCTTAAGAATCCGACAAAGAAACACTTCGCGAGCATTACTCGGCAGCTTCGCGCTTGGGGTTACAGTGCGGATTGGAAGCAACTAGAGCGGGCCTATTTTCGCTCGTGCGTTTTATCGCCTGTCCGGTACCGCGCGATGTTGCGGCTACTGAGTATTTTTGCGCAACACCTTTCGATCTTGTCGAATCAACTGGTCGTACGGCGCGACAACCATCAGTCCACAAACATGACGCGAGCGCGACAATTTATCGAGGCCCATCAAGCGGAGCCGTTGTCGCTCGGGCGCATCGCCCAAGTGGCGAACATCAGCAGGCATTACTTTTGCAAGATGTTCAAGAAAGCGACCGGGATGAATTTCACCGATTACCTCTCGAGAGTTCGAGTGGAGAAATCGAAGACGCTTTTGCTCAATCCCAACTCGCGAATTAGCGAAGCTGCCTTCGCATGCGGCTTTCAATCCATGACGAACTTCAATCGCGCGTTTAAGCGAATCGTCGGTCGCTCTCCCACGCAATTTCGCGAAGCCCTTCCCAAGCTGCGTCGCGCGGTATAACTCAACCGGCACTCAAACACCCAGAAGCACCACAAAGAGGCGTTCGCGGACTTGCCAGATAAGGGAGTTTTGTTCATTCTGTGAACAAGACGGGGGAGAAAGGCCGAGCAGTTCAGTGAGGCGTGACTCATACGAGCCACAGCTGGAGGAAAGTCTCAAAGTGTGCGCGGTGCGGCGCAAGGTTTACACTAGAGCGAACGCGCGGAACCTTCCGCACGCTCGCCATCAGTGTTAGTGCATTATTTCACTTTAACTTCGATAGCTTTTGATCTTGCTGTCGGCGTTGTCGGGAGGTGCACCTTTAGCACTCCGTCGCGGAACTCAGCCGTTACTTTTGTGCTATCGGCATCCTCGGGCAGCGTAAAGCTGCGTCGGAAAGTGCCAAAGGATCGCTCGATGCGATGGAATTTC
>JBARAJ010000059.1:0-4828 GCA_049791915.1 Candidatus Udaeobacter sp. | reverse complement strand
CCGTCGCTGAACCGGACAAACGCTCGCGTCACCCCGCTCGCATCGACGAAAACGCCAACGACGTCGCCTCTTTCGTTAATCTTTTGCGGCAAGGTCGAATTTCCTGCCCCGGGATAATCAAAAGTCGTGATTACTTCGATAGAGCCCGAGTTCGCTGCTTGCTGAGCGAACGTTCCCATTAAAGGGAACAGGAATAGAACTACCAGAATGCTGCTAAATATCTGCTTTGATTTCATGATGTTTATTGCCTCCTTAGTTGAATTTTTCTTGAGCAAATTTTTGGAGCTAGTGCAGGGCTGGACAAGACCCACTTCGTGTTTTTGATACAGACCAGTTTCACCTCGCCCAAACCCCGCCAACAAAATTGCGTTACGGTTCTTTGAAATCGCCCGCGTGCTCGTGCGTTTCGATCACGTTGCCCGCTTCATCGCAAACGCGCATCACGGCATCATGTGAACGGCAATCGAAGCCTAAGTTCACGCAAATTCGAAAAGGAGTCTCAGGCGCGCAAAGCTTAGAAGAACGTTCCTGGTGGGAATGGAGCCGATGGGAATCGAGCGACATAGACGAAGCCAGCAGGGTGAGCGAGCGGGAGTGAGCGAATCAATCGAAGCCCGAGCTTGGGCACGTTCCCGTTGAGTCCCAGGTACGCAAAATTAAGGAAACCGTTCCCGGCGGGAATCGAACCCACATCTAAGGTTTAGGAAACCCTTGTTCTATCCGTTGAACTACGGGAACAACGACATTTGCGATTTTAGATTTGCGATTGCCGATTGCAAATGACGCACGCGTGCTGGTATAGACGCGTTGGTGGTTTCATTTCGGCGAGGGTCCGTGTGACGTAATCATGCCTAAGGGCGATTCCCATACGCTGACAGTTTGCCCGGGGCTGATGCGAGATTAGCATGGACCGATCTCGATCGCATGAGAACCCAAAATGTTGCCATCACTCGCTGGATAGCCGGCGCGACTGTCGCGTTGCTGCCCGTGCTCGCCTGTTTCCTGGGCGGATCCACTCAAAAGTGGGAAGAGGGACTTATCATCACGATTCTCGCGTTCTACCTACTCGTGCGACCGCCTCGGTTTTCGCTCGGCATGCTCACGAACCTCGTTCTTCTCGCCGTTTTTATCCTGACGGCAGTCGCTTTTTTCCCGGCCAGCTGGTTTTTCCAACCCGAGTGGCAAACAGCACTCGTAAATGACTTCGGGATTCAGCTTCCATCGACGCTCACTCCACAGCCGTGGATCACGCTGGGCTATCTGGTTAGCTTCGCTGCTGGACTGAGTTGGCTCTATGTCGTCTCCACGCAAGATCTGGAGCTTCGCGAGGTGCGCTTTCAACTGCGCTTGTTTACCAGTGGAATTGCTATCTTAGCCGCAATCTGCATCGCGCTTTACCTCTCACACGGTGCGCTCGCATTCTGGCACAACGACCAAAATTTCGGTCCATTTCCCAATCGGAATCAAACCGGGGCTCTTTTCGCGCTCGCCGCGATCGTGATTCTTGCCTGCGCTCAGGACGATCTTCGCAAACGAAGAAAACGGTGGATCGTCTGGATCCTCACGCTGGTCCTGATCGGGGCAGCGATCATTTTGAATTTTTCGCGCTCTGGAGTCGCGATGCTCATGGTGGGCAGCGCATTTTGGCTTGGCACGCAGGCGTTCAGACAGCGTTCTCCCTGGCGACTCGCGCTTGGAATCTCTCTCGCTCTTCTTCTTTTGCTACTCACGGCGGTGCTGCTTTTCGGCGGGCAAACACTCGAGAGATTTCATCCTCACGACCTCGGCAGTGCTGACATCTCATCGAATCTCCGATGGCAAATTTTTCATGACACGCTGCGACTCATCCATAATTCGCCCTGGTGCGGGATTGGTTTTGGAAATTTCGAACCGGTCTTTGCAATTTTTCGTGACGCTTCGCTCGACGGAACGCGAGCCTTGCATCCGGAAAGCGACTGGCTTTGGCTTTGGACCGAACTCGGCTGGCCAGCCTTGGTGCTTATCATCATCGGTCTTGCGCTGCTTGCTAGTCGAGCTTTCCCGCTGCGAACGGGAACCAACCAGGGTTATCGTCTCGCCGCGCTTATAGCAGCGCTCCTGTTTGCGATCGATGGAATTGTCGATGTTTCCGGACACCAGATGGGGACAGCCTTTGCGGCAGTATTCTTGCTTGGGCTCTCAGCGCATCGGCCGCTCTCTTTAAAAAGGAGCCGGTGGACGTCGATCTTATTTCGTTTTGTCGGGTTGGTACTACTTGCTGCGGGTTTGTCATTGGTAGTTGCTGCCCGCGGCGGAAAGCTCCTTCCTGGCTCAGTTGGTGTTGCCAGCGCGAAACAGTTGTCGGCCGAAGCCGATACCGAACGCAACTTTGGTGAAACAGTTGCACTGACGACTAACGCGCTTCGATGGGCGCCGCTCGATTGGGAACTTTACTTAGACCGCGCGATCGCAGAGGTCGAACTCAAACAGACGAAAAACGCAGTCGATGATTTCCGCCGGGCGCGCTTCTTGGAACCGATCGCTTATGCAGTTCCGCTCGCCGAAGGAAATGCCTGGCTGCCGTCCGATCCAGTTTTAGCCGTAGCAGCCTGGCGTGAGGCGCTGCGGAGAGCCGGACCTCTACGGCCGCAAGTCTACGCAAGCATGCTGAGTGACGCTTCGCTCAGGATTCCAGAAGTTAGCCCGATTCTGGAGGCGATTGGATTGAACGAACACGATTTAGCCCTGCCCTATCTCAGCCGCGTTTCCGGTGATCGTTTCAATCACGCTCTTGCGCAACTGTTGAGAAATGATCCGGACTTACGTTTGTTCGGTGAAACAGAAAAACTCGCGCTATTCGCCTTTTGGTCCGAACGCGGCGACCCTGAGGAGATTTCCCGAGCGGTTGAACAGCATCCCGACTGGCTTCGTTATGCCTGGCTTGGTGTGGCGAAATACAAAGCCAGCAAGAATGATTTTCGCGCCGGCTACGAGTTGACCCAACGATACGGTGAACCGGTCGCGCTGCCGCGAGTCGCCACAAATTTCTCTCTTCAAGATTCGGAAAAGCGCTTCCAAGCCGCGCACGATAACTATGCCATTGGTTACGAACTTTATCGTGCGCAGATGCAGAACGGTCGGATTGATGATGCGCTCCTTACCGCCCGTCATTTTAGCGAACGACCGAACTCACCGGCCTATTTTCATTTCTTGGAAGCGCAGTCTTGGGCCGAGAAACAAAATTGGGAGCGTGCTTGGAATGCCTGGCAGGCCTTTCACGCCGCGCAGGCGCCTGCAGCGAAATAGATTCCGCGAGAGATTCCAAGGGAAGATCGACTACGCGGCAAAGAATCGCTCATCATTTGGTGTCCGCATATCAGGTCGGATACTACATAAGAATTAGGCGACGCCTAACTAGACGGACGCGTACGATTTTTCGTAGAAGGCTTTCCTTTAGCGGATCTGAATCAGGTGGAGGACACTTGCCCCGCTGGGTTCTTTCGCCTCTTCCGGACGCCGCAATCCCAATAATTAACTTAGCGGGGAACAGAAAAGGAGACCTATGAATCCAGTAACTCAGCTAAAACAAACAAGTTCAGTATTTCTCGTGGCGTTTACTCTCGCCTGTTTTGCCCTTTCACCCTCAGCGAAGGCGGTCAGTCCGCCGCCGGACGGCGGGTATGCGGGGTTCAACACTGCAGAAGGACAAAACGCCCTTTTGGGTCTCACGACCGGTCAGGGGAACACAGGAATTGGTTGGTACTCGCTGTCCGCGGGGGCCACCAACAACTTGAACACCGCTGTCGGCGCTGGGACGCTCGTTCTTAACACTGCGGACAACAATACGGCCCTCGGCGCTATTGCGCTGTTACTCAACACCACCGGCAACTCCAACACCGCCACCGGCGCGAACACACTCACAAATAACGTGGACGGAAGCAGCAACACGGCCGACGGTTTTAATGCGCTTCACGCCAACACGAACGGCACCGGCAATTCAGCAATTGGCAGGGGTGCGCTTGCTAACACTGTTACCGGTAACAACAACACGGCCTTGGGCGACCAGGCCGGCAACAACCTGACCACCAGCGATAGTGGCAATATCGATATCGGCTCCGGTGTCCAGGGCACGGCAGGCGAAAGCAACACCATCCGGATCGGCGCCAACTTGCCCGAGACACCGGGAGCCTCAGCCTGCCGTATCGGCGGGATCTTCAATCAGACCATTGATCCCGCCACCGGCATTGTTGTAGGAGTCGACACCAATGGAAAGCTAGGCACGATGCTATCATCGCGGCGCTTCAAGCACGACATTAAATCAATGGGTAAAGCCAGCGAAGCTATCCTGGCACTTAATCCAGTGACCTTCCACTACGCGAGCGACGCTAAGAATACACCCTGCTTTGGTTTAGTCGCCGAAGAAGTCGCTGAGATAAATCCGAATCTAGTGGTCCGCGACAAGAATAACGAAGTCTTAACCGTGCGGTACGACGCGGTGAACGCGATGTTGCTCAACGAGTTCCTAAAAGAGCACCGCACTGTGCAGGAGCAGGGAGCTACCATCGCCCGCCAACAGAAGCAGATTGAAGCTCTCACTACGGGCCTCCAGAAGGTGAGCGCACAGCTGGAACTCAACAAGCCAAGGCCGCAGACGGTTGTAAACACTCAGTAATGCTACCGACTTTCGAATCACCACTCTTTGAAATCGCCCGCGTGTCTGTTCGTGTCGAACTCTGCATCCAGGAAGCCGAGACTTTTAATTCTTCTTTCAAGCTCGGCAAGGTGTCTTGTTTCGCATGGATGGACGCGGGCGCTTTCATCATAGTGCCCAGCTGGATTTTCGAATGGC
>JBARAJ010000058.1:0-2447 GCA_049791915.1 Candidatus Udaeobacter sp. | reverse complement strand
CGATAAGCCCGATGACTCCGGTAACTGTCGTGAGAAACTTGCTTTCCTTTGACATGAAGAAAGGCATGTAAGCGGTGACAGACAGCTCCGGCACCTGCAGCGTCATGGAAATGATCACGCACAAAACTGCGGCAGCGACGATGATCGCCGTCCGCCGAGCGCGTTCAGGCGTCGGTGCTAACTGGCGCTTAAACCAGGCGAGAGAAGCAAACGGCAAAAAAGCTGGCTCGGTTGTAACTGTGGCGATTGAACTCATATCGTTAGCCTGACAGAGCCGCCTCTCCCTTCCCAAGGGAGAGGGTTGGGTGAGGGTTTGCTGACTTAGTACTGAGCATGAAAGAAACCCCTTACCTTAATCCTCTCCCATTCACCAAGGGGAGAGACGAAAAACCGGCTACTCACCGCAAACACGTGCGAGTTCATCTAGCGAGGCGGTCCGTCGATAATCGCAACGGCTGAAGCTCCCATGCGAAACAGGTTGGGATCGGGATTCTCTACCTCGATGCGGACGGGGAAACGTTGCGCGACGCGCACCCAGTTCAGTTCGCGCTTCACATAAGGCACACCGGAGGGCGGTAGATCAACCTCACCCTCTGGCTTAACCGCCCATCCAATTCCCTGCACTTTTCCGTGAAATCGCTGGTTAGGCGCGGACACAAGGTAAACCGTTGCGGGACTTCCTGGCGCCATGTAGCGAAGCTCGCGTTCACGAAAATTGGCCACGACGTACCATTTTGTCGTGTCGAGAATTGAAAATACCGGGACGCCGACGCTGGCATAGGCGCCGGCGGAGATATTCAGATTTATTACTCGACCATCGAAAGGTGCGCTCACTTTGCAGTAGGAGAGATCAAGCTCGGCCTGTTTAACTGCCGCGACCGCGCCGGGTCGCTGCGCGAGTAAAGTTTGCAATTGGCTTAGCTGCGCGCGCGCGGTGTTGAGTTTTTGTTCGTTTGCGGCCACTTCCTGTGCGGCTACTGCAACCTTCGTGCGTGCCTCGTCGACTTGTTCCGCTGTCGCGAAGTGTTTCGGGAGCAGCGGCTCGAGCCGGTGCAACGTATCCTCCGATTGCTTGAGTTGCGCGCTTGCGCTTTGGACGCCAGCCTCGGCGGCCTTGACTCCGAATTTCAACTGTTCGTCCTGCGCGCGTCCGACTTCGATTTGCTCGTCGAGAGCTGAAAGCGCCGATTTCGCTCGATCCAGCGCCTGCTCATAATCGGCCGGATCTATCTCGAACAGCAGATCCCCCTGCTTCACTAACTGGTTGTCCTGGACAGCGAGGTTAACGATCGGGCCGCGAACGCGCGGAACGATTCCAACGACATTGGCGCGCGCGGCCGCGTCGTCGGTGCGCGGATGCCGCTCCAGCACACTCCAGACATAAAGCGTTAGAAAAACTGCACCAAAGACAACGAGCAACACGACGAGATTGCGAACAAGCTTCCCGCCGTCAGCGCTATCTTTTGCCGTCGGAGTCACCGCCGGTGTTGCAGGAGCACTAGCCTGTGTCGCGGGGTCGGCCGCGGTTCGGTTTGCAGTCTCCTGATTCAATGTGGTAGTTGGCTCGCTCATCATCTGTTACACCCATCCGCAAATGTCATTCTGAGCGAAGCGAAGAATCTCTGATCCGATGCCGACTGACTCTCACACGATAAACAGAGATGTTTCGCTTCGCTCAACATGACAGCACCATTATGAATTTTAGTTCTGGTAAAAGATGATCCACGTCACAAAAGTATAGATGATCGTTAGGCACGAATAGATGAGCGGCGCCGGAGACGCGTACGCTTCGAGATGGTAAGCCCGAACAATCCATCGGCTAACAAGTGTCAAAGTCAGCCCGCTCACAATGCAGATCATCCAAGCCGGAAAATAGGAACCGAGAATATCGATCGTCGGCGAGCGGTGACTCACCGGTCGGACCACGAAGATCAATACCACGAGTAGCAGGAGCCCTATGATTCCGAGCGGACGAGATCGACTCCGCCGAACGGGTGGAAGATTGTTGCTGCTGCTAGGAGTAACTCGGGCAAATTCTGTTTTCATCTTCGTGGCGGCCTAACTACTGGCTGGGTAGGGCGGGCAAGATCACCTACGCTTAGCGCAAGCGCCGCTTGCGTGGTGTAGATGGCCGCCTGGGTGTCGTGGCTAGTCGCAAGCGCGGCGCTGAGATTGCGTTCCGCATTAACGACCTCTGTATATGTGCTCAGACCCTGCTTGTACGATTCGAGCACGGCGTCGAATGCGCTCTTCGATGCAGTCAGTAACTTCTCAGCTGCGTCCTGCTTTTTGAGCGCTGTTCGATACCCTGTGTACGCCTTCCACACATCCCGCGCAGCCGAGTCGCGCGCTCCAGCGAGTTCGTTCTCGGCTTGATGCAGGTCGGCCTCGGCCATGTCGAGTTTGTGCCGGCGCGCGAACCCGTCGAAGATCGGCACGTTCATCGT
>JBARAJ010000057.1:0-44751 GCA_049791915.1 Candidatus Udaeobacter sp. | reverse complement strand
GCTCGCCGACTGTAGCATTTCACTGTAGCAATTTGCGAATTTGCATGGATCGGTATGGAGCCATATGGAGTTACTTACCTAGGCAATGTTGCGCGTCCGGAGGCTCGGATCATCTTGACACGGTAGGGGTCAGAGGTTCGAAACCTCTACCGCGCACCACCTTAGTGCCAGGCGGCGTCGCGAGCGAAACGAGCCATAACCCGGCAGCAGCCTCCCTGGTTTTCACGGAATGAAAGTTCGATTCTAACTTGATGAAGGCGGAGTTGCCGGGGAGGCTGGCAATGCCGGTCCGCTCGTCGGCCGTTTTTCAACAAGACTCGCCACCGCCGGGCGAAGGTTCATGAGGTTTTTGAGCAGGTTAAACCAAAACGGCGCGCCGAGTGTCAGCAGCCCTGCGCTCAGTGCAAGCCCGAACAAGTGGTTGAACCACCATAACTTTTCGGTCGGCCAGCGAGCGAACCAACCACCCGGCACCAGCTCAAATCCGGTGCTATCGATATTCGCTTTTAAATCGGCAAACGCTTTCTTTTGCGCGTCGGCATCCGCCTGACCCTGCACGGCGGCGCCTTGCTCAAGCGTACCGGGCGCTGCTTTCACCAGCGCTTCTACGAGTTTTGGTTCGTGGCGCAGTTTGTCGTAAATCTCGACCGTATCTAGTTGGAGGAAGATGCTGATTAGGATCGCCGCGACAATTGTGACCATCCGCACGTGAATTTGAAACCATTGTTCCGCTCGATCCTGCGCACTGCCGAACCAGCGCTGAAACCGGTCATAAGCCTGCGTCGTGGCGCGCTCTACGGTCGTCCCAAAGGTTCCGAGCGCGCCCACAACGGCTTTCTGTTGTTCAGGTGCGAACATCTTTCCGACCGCTGCGATGTCCTTCAGTTTTACGCGCGATTCGATCGCCGGCAGATCCAACCGGTGCAGAGCTGCGACCAATCCTCGCGCCTTTTCAGTCAGCTCCTTGGGGATGTTGAGCAACTGTGCCTCTTCGGGACTCATTTCCCTCAGCTCCTGAAGAACGCGATAAATTTCGCCCGGGCGAATCGCCGTCGCGATCTCCATCGAGCCGCCCCACGGCACTGTCCAGAATCCCCATGGTTTTTCGCGATTGGGAGTCACGTCCGGAATCGTTACTGCCGCTTTCATGACGTTCACTTCGGCAGTGGCCTTGCTGATCGCAGCGGCGCGGTTCGGATCGCCCGGGCTGCGCAGGTTGGCATCACGAAGCCTTCTCAGAGCTGTAATGAACTTCTGTGAGGCCTCGTCAAGACTTCGTCGCGTCTTATTCTGGCAAACAGAATCGCTAAAAATCGGATCGCGTAAAATTTGCGCCGCCAGGGAATGCGCATACTTGCCGATATTCGGATCGATGGTTTGAAACGTCAGCGCCAGCGCATTCGCCAGGTTCTTACCGCGTAAGGAAAGCGCCGCTGAGACCATCTGCACAACAAGTGTGATAAGCAGGCTGAGAACAGTCATGATCACCGCGAATGCGATCACGGTATCGAGCGTGTTTAGCATAAGAGCGGTATAGCCTCCGAGACGACGCGCATCCGGTCAGTTAGAGCGAGTTTATTCACGTGGAACTCGTGTTGCCGCTATCTTTACCGGTTTGAGAAATGTCACACAAGATCAAAGCCAGAATTAGAAGCCTCATTGGCAACGTCGCCCATTGATTTTGCTTCGAGCATTGAAAAGCTGTATCAACAGCAATCGCTTCAAGATCAAGCCTGCAGCCAATGTCTGAACTCCCTCAATTACGCGATGCGATTGATACGGCAACGCAGACTCTTCGCGCACTTTCCAATCTCGAACCACAGATGGCGCAAGCTGCCGGTGTGATCGACGAATGTCTGCGTGGAGGAAACAAACTGCTTGTTTGCGGCAACGGTGGCAGCGCAGCCGATGCATCACACCTTGCCACCGAACTGGTGGTGCGTTTTGCCAAGGATCGCCGCGCGCTTCCGGCGATTTGTCTCACGAGCGATAGCGGGATTCTGACCGCCGCAGCGAATGATTATGGCTTCGATGAAATTTTCGCCCGTCAGGTTGCGGCGTTCGGCGTCCCCGGAGATGTGCTCTTATGCCTGACCACTTCCGGTAAATCCAAAAATGTGGTGCGCGCCTTGCAAGAAGCGAAAGCGCGCGGACTGAAAACGATCGCATTTCTCGGGCGTGATGGCGGATCGACGGTGGGCTTTGCTGATCTCGATCTCCTGGTCAAAAGCGATTCAACGGCACGAGTTCAAGAAGCCCACCAGCTTCTGCTTCACGTGCTATGCGAAATTATCGAGGCCCGGCTCGAGAAACTGTAGCCGCTTCGCTGTGCGAAGCGCGAGCCTGGCGTCTCAAATACGCGCGTTGGTTGCGTCGCCACAGGGCAACGGCTACAGATTATCCGAATTTTTCAGCAATCGTTCGCGCTCGCGATCCAACTGCCGCCGCTCGCTCGCGGTGAGGCTTCCAATTCCAAACTTGGAAATTTTGTCGAGGATCGGATCGATTGACGTGTAAACGTCTTCCGATTCTGAGCGGCTGCCGCCGGGGTGCACTCGTGGTTTCGGCAGGACATGATACTTCGGCTTCGAGGCAAAGCGCGCTTTGAAGGCATCCCACCAGGCGAGCTCCGGGCCGGCACCATTCAGTTCGACGAAAAGGAACGCAACGCCGATGCTTGTCCATACAACGACCAGATCGCTCCAGGCGTGATAGGCGAGTAGTTGAAGAGTGTAAATGGCGGCCAGAATTAGCGCGACCCACTTAGCCTGGATCCGCAGCAACAATTCGACGCGCGGATAAATGGTCGCGAATGCAACAAAAATTCCAAAGTGCAACGCAGGCGAACCGGCAATTGCGCACCGTTCCCAAAGTCCCCAGATCGTCAGTAGCGCTGCGGGTGTGACCAGCAAAAAGGCATAGAGTGCGATGTACGCGCGCCGGCCCAGAAAACGTTCCACTTCTCGCCCGAAGACAAACAGAAGGTACATCTCGATGGCGAACCAAAGCAGCCCCGATGGGGCATGAACGAATGCATAGGTAAACAGCCGCCACACTTGGCCGCTGGACCAGATCGCGGCACTATCGAATTGCAGCCAAAGCAAAACAGAGCCGGCTCCGAATGCTACCAGAATCGCAGCGAGAATCGCTGCCGCCACGTGTACCCCGACGAGCATCGTCGTAACATCGACAGGATATCGACCCATCCACGCAACCGGCCGATAATCATCGGACGTGGTGACCCCGAACATATTTTCAATTAATGCCGCTCACAGTTCTTGCGCAAGTGAAACGAGAGATGGCGTGTTCTCACATTTCGTCATACGCGTTTCCTTCGATATTCGTCCCTGTGCACCGAGGGGCTGTAGCCTCGACGAAGGCAGATTCGTGGTTAAACTGGACGGTTTCGTTCGATGAAGAATCTCGCGCACGCCATATTCCCGCCAAAGGGGATCGGTGATGCAAAGCCCTCCAACAAGGCTGTGCTCGATTGGGTGCACGAGATCGCGACCCTGACACAACCCGAAAATGTTTTTTGGTGCGACGGCTCGGAGCGCGAGAACGAATTTCTGATCGCTGAGTCGCTCAAGCAAAATGTGTTGATCGAACTCAACCAGAAGAAAGTTCCGCGTTCGTACCTGCACCGGTCTAGTCCGAACGACGTCGCGCGTGTCGAGAAGTTCACTTTCGTCTGCACGCCAAAAAAAGAAGAAGCGGGGCCGACAAACAATTGGTCTGACCCAACCGAGACATATGCGAAACTTCGGGGACTGCTGAAAGGCGCGATGCGGGGACGCACGATGTTCGTCATTCCCTACATGATGGGTCCCGCGGATTCGCCGCTCACCAAGGTCGGGTTCGAGATCACCGATTCCAAATATGTCGTGCTCAGCCTGAGGATCATGACACGCATGGGCGAGATTGCACTCAAACGGCTGGGCAACGATCCGAGTGCGGAATGGAACCGCGGCATACATTCATTGCTGGATGTAAATCCCGAGCGCCGGTTCATTTGTCATTTTCCGCAGGACAATACGATCATCTCAGTCGGCTCAGGTTATGGCGGCAACGTTTTGTTGAGTAAAAAATGCCTCGCGTTACGTATCGGCTCTTATCTGGCGCGAAAACAGAATTGGATGGCGGAGCACACGCTGATCCTCGGCGTGGAATCGCCTGACGGGCGAAAACATTACGTCGCCGCGGCATTCCCCAGTGCATGCGGCAAGACGAATTTCGCGATGCTCATTCCGCCCGCGCATTACAAAGGCTGGAAGGTGACGACGGTTGGGGATGACATCGGCTGGATGCGAATTCGCGACGGCCGTTTGTGCGCAGTCAATCCGGAGAACGGCTATTTCGGTGTCGTGCCCGGGACGAGCTTTAAATCGAATCCAAACGCGATGCGATCGATCGCGCACGACACAATTTATACCAACGTGGCTCTTACCGATGACGGCGACGTATGGTGGGAGGGCAAAGACGGCCCGCCGCCTGCACATGCGATTGATTGGCGCGGAAACGACTGGACACCACAATCAAAAGAGAAAGCTGCACACCCGAATAGCCGGTTCACTACGCCAATGCGCAACAACCCGGCGCTTGATTCCGACGTCGAGAAAGGTGAAGGCGTGCCGATCAGCGCGATTATTTTCGGTGGTCGCCGCGGTGATACCGTGCCGCTGGTTTATCAAGCCTTCGATTGGAACCAGGGCGCATATTTAGGTGCGACAATGGCGTCGGAAACCACCGCAGCCGCCACCGGCGCGGTAGGGCGAGTGCGGCGCGACCCAATGGCAATGCTGCCCTTCTGCGGATACAACATCGGGGATTATTTTCAGCACTGGCTGGATATTGGAAAGCAACTCACCAATCCGCCGCTCATTTTTAACGTGAATTGGTTTCGCAAAGACGCGGACGGAAAATTCCTTTGGCCCGGGTTCGGTGAAAACATGCGCGTGCTCAAATGGATCATCGACCGGTGCGAGGGAAGCGGCGGCGCACTCAAGTCGCCGATCGGCTGGCTGCCTAGCCCGCACGATCTCGATCTGGCCGAGCTTGACATCGATCACACTGCAGTTGACGAACTCCTTGGCCTCGATCACGAGGAATGGCAAAGAGAGATCGCTGCGCACAAAGAGTTTTTCGATTCGTTAGGCGGCGTGGTGCCGGAAGAGTTGCAAAAACAGCAGGAGCAACTAGCCGCGGAGTTTGACCTGTAGCCGTCGCCCTGAAGGCGACGCGTCCCGGACCTGTGGTCGACGAGAAATGCCCTTCGCACAGCGAAGCGGCTTCAGAATTTGCGAACTGTCGCGCAATTCGGGACTGTCTCCAGTGGGTTCGAAGATCGGGAACAAAGAGCGGGTTGTCACTCAGGCGCCGAATGATTGCATTGAGATTCGAGGCGCACGCCAGAACAATCTCAAAGGAATCGACGTCGATCTTCCGCTGGGAAAATTGACGGTCATCACCGGCCCGAGCGGCAGCGGCAAATCGAGTCTGGCCTTCCAAACGATTTACGCCGAAGGCCAGCGACGTTACGTCGAAACATTCAGTCCATATATGCGGCAGTTCCTCGATCGAATGGACAAGCCGCGCGTTGATGATATCCGCGGCATCCCGCCCGCGATCGCCATTGAGCAGTCGAACCCTGTCAAAAGTTCCAGATCAACAGTCGGCACGATGACGGAGATCAACGATTATTTGAAACTGCTCTGGCCGCGTATTGCGCACGCGTTCTGTCCGAGTTGCGGTCGTGAAATTCGGCCTGAAACAGCGCAGTCGATTGCGGAGCAGGTTCTGCGTGACTGTGTCGGCAAAAATATTCTCATCACATTCTGGGTCGCAGTCCCCTCGGGAACGGAGCCACGGAAGTTCTTCGATTTCCTCCAGCAGCAGGGTTACGTCCGGGTTTGGATCGACAACAAAGTCGTGCGCGTGGACGACCCGAATCCAAAAATCAAACGACTCGGCGCGCGTGTGCAGGTCGTTCAGGATCGGATCGCGATCACTGGGGAAAGTCGCACGCGATTGGTCGAAGCAATCGAGACCGCACTACGCTTTGGCAAAGGGCGCGTCACTTTCATTCCAATCGAACAAAACATCGAACGTCGAAGCAATCGTCAATCGTCAATCCAAGAACTCCCCTTCTCGACCGGTTGGCATTGTCCCTGGTGCGATTTGGACATTCGTCCGCCCACTGTCGGCCTTTTCAGTTTTAATAATCCGTTGGGGGCATGTCCGGACTGCCGTGGCTTCGGCCGAACGATCGCGATTGATCTAAACAAAGCGATCCCCGACCGCAGCCTCAGCATTAGACAAGGCGTCATCCGTGTTTTTCGCGGTGCCGAGTTCGGCGAATCACAGAAGGATTTACTCCGCGCGTGCGCCCGCGAGGACATCGATATTAACGTGCCGTTCGAGGAATTACCCAAGGCCGATCAGGATTTCGTAATCGAAGGCGAGAGGCGATCAGGCGAATACACCGACGAAGATTACGAGGATCATCGCTGGTATGGAGTGCGCGGTTTTTTTCGCTGGCTGGAAAGCAAGACCTACAAAATGCATGTGCGAGTGCTGCTCAGTCGCTACCGCGCATACGTCACCTGTCCTAAATGCAACGGCGGTCGCTATCAGCCAGAAGCCCTCAATTACAGAATTAGTAGCGCGACCGTCTCGGTTGCGAATGGAAGAAATCGTAAACTGGAGGCATGCGCTACCTTAACCTTGCCCGAATTCCAGGCGCTCTCGATTTCCGATGCTCGTGATCGTCTGCGCAGGATCGAAGGTTCGCCTGACGACAAAACAGCGCAGATGTTGCGCGACGAAATTTGTGCGCGCCTCAACTATCTCTGCGAGGTCGGTGTCGGTTACCTCACGCTCGACAGGTCCACGCGTACGTTGAGCGGCGGTGAAGTGCAGCGCGTAAATCTCACCACGTGCCTCGGCGCATCGCTGGCGAACACGCTTTTTGTGATGGACGAACCGAGCGTTGGATTACACCCGCGCGATGTCGGTCAATTGGTGCGCGTGATGCATAATCTGCGCGACAAAGGCAACACCTTGCTGGTTGTCGAGCACGAAGAACAAATCATCCGCGCGGCCGACAATTTGGTCGATCTCGGCCCGGGCCGCGGTGAGCACGGCGGCGAATTAGTCTGGAACGGACCGTTGGGAGAATTTTTGAATGGAGTCGGCGCTCCCTCGCGCCGCATGGTCATGGGTAACCGGCGCGAGGGCGCGTCGGCTCCATCCTTAACGCGCGATTATCTTACGAGGCGTAAGTCCATTCCGATTCCGAAATCGCGGCGAAAATGGACTTCGTCGGTCAAGATACTCGGCGCGCGCCAGCACAATTTGAAAAATATCGACGTCGAGTTGCCGCTCGGCGTCTTCACGTGTGTAACCGGTGTGTCCGGGTCCGGCAAATCCACCCTGATTCACGATGTGTTGTACCGGAATCTGCTGAGCGCCAAGGGACAATCTTCAGATCAGGAACCGGGCACATGCAAATCGATCACCGGCGCGCACCGAATCGGCGATGTGGTGATGGTGAACCAGTCACTGCTTGCTCGCACCCCGCGTTCAACTCCAATTCTTTATCTCGGTTTGTTTGATCAAGTCCGCGAATTGTTCGCCGCGCAACCGGAGGCGATGGCGCAGGGACTGACGGCAAGCGCCTTTTCGTTTAACTCTGGTAACGGGCGTTGCGAACGTTGCTCGGGCACAGGTTACGAAAAGATCGAGATGCAATTCTTGAGCGATCTTTACGTGCGCTGCGCAGAATGCGAAGGCAAACGTTTCCAGCCGCACGTGCTGAAGGTGCGCCTGCACGAGAAATCGATTCACGACGTCCTTGAACTCACGGTCAGTGAAGCCATCGAATTCTTTGCCCGGCTCGCGGAACAGAAAATCGGCGAGACACCCTCACCTCAATCCTCAGGTCGGGATCGCGACTGGGAGGAGCGCCGAGAGGCAGACGCGCAGCGCCAGGTGAGGGTCGATCCCTATATTCGCATTTCTGATGGGCTCAAAGTCCTCGGCGAAGTCGGACTTGGTTATCTGCGACTGGGCCAGCCGTTAAACACCCTGTCCGGCGGCGAATCGCAACGGCTGAAGCTAGTAGGACATTTGTCGGACGCTTCAGGCACCCGTAACCTGTTCATCTTCGACGAGCCAACCACGGGACTCCATTTCGACGACGTGGCGATGCTACTGCAATTATTCCAGCGGCTTGTGGATCGCGGGCATTCGCTCGTGGTCATCGAGCACAATCTCGAAGTGATCAAGAGCGCCGATTGGATCGTCGATCTCGGCCCGGAAGCTGGTGAAGCCGGTGGTGAAGTCGTCGTGGTTGGCACGCCCGAAAAAATCGCGGCGACAAGAAATTCACACACCGGGAGATTCTTGCGACACGCTCTCTCGAAATTTCCCAAACTGTTGCATGTCATCCCGAGCCGCGAAGACGGCGAGGGACCTCACAAAATCTCGCGCGAGTTTGAGAGGTCCTTCGCTTACGCTCAGGATGACAGCGTAGAGTTAGCGCGAGCCGCAGAAACAGCTCCGCGATTTGGCGCGATTGATCGGAACGGCGCGATTCATGTTCGCGGCGCGCGAGAGCACAATCTCAAAAACATCGATCTGAAAATCCCGCGGGAACAACTCGTGGTGATCACCGGGTTAAGCGGCTCCGGCAAATCGACGGTCGCGTTCGACATCCTGTTCGCCGAGGGACAACGCCGGTTTCTCGACAGTATGTCGCCGTATGCGCGGCAATTCGTCGAGCAACTCGAAAAACCAGATGTCGATCTGGTGAGCGGATTGCCGCCTACCGTCGCCATCGAGCAACGAGTAACTCGTGGCGGAGGCAAATCGACCGTCGCGACGGTTACGGAGGTTTACCATTTCCTTCGCCTCTTGTTCGCAAAAACCGGAACGCAGTTTTGTCCTGACTGCGATTTGCCTGTGGAAAAACAGAGTGCGGCTTCCATTGTGAAACAGCTCGAGACGGCTGCGAAACGCGGTCCGCTGAAGGTGCTCGCGCCGCTGGTGAAAGCTCGCAAAGGTTTTCACACCGACGTGGCGCGTTGGGTGGAACGCCAGGGATTCGACACTCTTTATGTGGATGGAAAACTCGTTCCGGTCGCACAGTTTCGGAAACTGGAGCGTTTCAAGGAACACACCATTGACGTGGTGGTGGGCGTGATCGATCGGCGGCGAATCGCTAGTGCTCGCGAGATTGCCCGACGTGCGCTTGAGATTGGCCGAGGCACAGCGCGTCAGCTCGATTCAAAAAATCGCCTTACCGTCCTGAGCACCGAGATGAGCTGCCCGAATTGCGGCCGCGCATTTGAGGAACTCGATCCGCGTTTGTTCTCGTTCAATTCGCCTCACGGGATGTGCGAAGAATGCGGAGGGTTCGGCGAAATTTGGGACCGCGATTTGCAAACGGGAGCGAACCGCGATGACGAATCTGTTCTGGAAAGCGAGCTGGCGGCCGAACGCGAATCCGAATGGATCGACGAAGGCGAAGCGCGTGTATGTCCAGGTTGTCACGGTTCGCGTTTGAACGCGGAGGCGCGTCATGTTCGGGTGCAAGGCTATACCATCGATCAATTCACGGATCTTTCGGCGGGGGAAGCAGCGCGCGCGATCGCGAAACTAAGATTCAAAGGGAGAGATCAGACGGTCGCCGCCGGACTCATTCCCGAGATTCAACAGCGACTGCGTTTCATGGAGACCGTCGGCCTCGGTTATCTCGCGCTTGGGCGCTCGGCGAAAACGTTGAGCGGCGGGGAATCACAGCGAATCCGTTTGGCTGCACAACTCGGCTCAAATTTGCGCGGAGTGCTGTACGTTCTGGACGAGCCAACGATTGGTTTGCATCCTCGCGATAATCAGCGCTTGCTCGAAACGCTCACGACGCTGCGGAACAAGGGTAACTCATTGATCGTGGTCGAACACGACGAAGAAACGATGCGGCGCGCCGATCACATCGTCGATCTCGGGCCGCGCGCGGGAATTCATGGAGGCGAGGTGGTGGTGAGCGGAACGCTGAGCGATGTCCAGAAAAATCCAAATTCCGAAACCGCGCGGTGCTTGAAATCGCCGCTGTGTCATCCGATCCGAGGATCACGACGCTTGCTGCGCGATGTCGAAAACTGGATCGAGATTCGTGGTGCGTGCGCGAACAATTTGAAGAACATCGATGTGCGTTTCCCGGTCGGTAGGCTTTCGGTGATTACCGGAATCTCCGGCTCGGGCAAATCTACATTAATGCACGAGGAATTGTCGCCGCATATTCGCGAGACTCTGGGGAGCGCACGTTTGCAGCGTGCTAGTGAAGGCATTCTGCCCTCACGAACTTCCCAATTACGTCTTTGGCCTAACGATCCGCGCAAGGAGAAAAGTTCGTTGCCGCAAAATGCGGCAACCAGTACGCTACAAACGTGCGCTCCCCAGAATATTCGTGCTATCGAAGCAGTGTACGAAGTCGATCAGTCGCCGATCGGAAAGACCTCGCGCTCAACACCCGGAACCTACGTGAAAGTGTTCGACGAGATCCGAAATCTTTACGCGCAATTGCCGGTGTCACGGATGCGCGGCTATTCGGCGAGCCGATTCTCGTTTAACGCCGAAGGCGGGCGCTGCGAGACGTGCAAGGGCCAGGGCGTGATCAAGCTCGAGATGAATTTTCTGCCCAGCAGTTATGTGCCCTGCGAAGATTGCCAGGGCCGCCGGTACAACCCCCAGACGCTGGAGGTTCTCTATAACGAGAAATCGATCGGCGACGTGATGGATATGACGATCGAAGAAGCCGCGCAGTTCTTTTCAGCACATCCGAAAATCGCCCGCCCACTTTCACTCCTCGTCGATACCGGCCTTGGGTATCTGAAGCTCGGACAACCGAGTCCCACTCTAAGCGGCGGCGAAGCGCAACGGCTCAAGTTGGTGACGCAATTGAAACGCGGTGTGAGCCGCGCGGCGGACGAGCGAATCCGAAAAATGCGCAAGCCCGGATCGACATTGTATTTGCTCGAGGAACCGACCATCGGCCTGCATATGGCGGACATTGAATTGCTCCTCAACGTACTACATCGCCTCGTTGACGAAGGAAACACCGTCATTGTCATCGAACACAATCTCAGTGTGATCGCTGAAGCCGACTACATCGTCGATCTGGGGCCGGAAGCGGGTGAAGCTGGCGGCCAAGTGGTCGCCTCCGGAACGCCGGAACAGGTGGCAAAAAACCGCGTTAGCCGCACCGCGCCGTTTTTGCGAAAGGTTTTGAACACACCGCGTGTTTTGTAGTCGCCGCCCTGTGGGCGACGCGCGCGCTTCGCCCCAGCGAAGCGGCTAGAGTTTGATTGCGTGACTCAACAACGTCGCGCACAATCGCGTCGCAAATGTTCGCGTACTATCTGCACAACCTCGATCCGATCATTTTCCGGATCTACGACAACGTCGGACCGCGATGGTATGGGCTCGCTTATGTGCTTGCGTTTGTATCCAGCTATTTTCTTTTCCTCTGGCTGTCCAAGCGCGGATACGCCGATCTGCCGCCGCAAAGCGTAGGCGATTTCATCACCGGCTGCGCACTGTTCGGCGTGATCGTTGGTGGGCGTCTCGGCTACGTTTTCTTCTACAAGCCAGAAATGTTGCGCGAGCCGTTGTCGATCCTGCGCGTTTGGGAAGGCGGGATGTCGAGTCACGGTGGGATGCTCGGCCTATTGCTGTTCACGCTTTACTACGCGCGCCGTCACAAAATTTCGTGGCTGAACATCGGCGACAATCTCGTTGTAACGGCGCCGATCGGATTGTTCTTCGGACGATGCGCGAACTTCATCAATGGCGAGCTGTACGGGCGGATCGCGAACGTTCCCTGGGCGATGCAATTCCCGAAGGAACTGCTCGATCATCCCCAGGAAGCTGAAAGAGCAGTCGCAGCGTGCGCGCAGATTGATCCATCATTGACCACACCAGATGCAATCATCGGCGCGGTACGCAGTCAGCCGGAGGTCGTAAATGCGTTGCGTTCAATTCTGTCGCCGCGCCATCCCTCGCAGCTTTATGAAGCATTTTTTGAGGGCATGGCGTTGTTCGCAATTTTGTGGTTGGTACGAACGCGCACGCGCCAACCCAACGGTGTTTTGACCGGATTGTTTTTCATTTGTTATGCGATCTTTCGAATCGTGGTCGAAAATCTCCGCGAACCCGATGCGGAACTAATCGGGTCGTTCACGCGTGGCCAATTCTTTTCGTTTTTTCTGATTGTCATTGGCGCGGCGTTTATCGTGGCGGCAAAGCGACACCCAACGTACCCGACTAGGAAATAGTCATCCCGAGCAAAGTCGAGGAATCCCGTTGCGAAACTTATCGCTAATTCCGCGAGATCCTTCGACTCCGCTTCGCTTCGCTCAGGATGACAGCGTTTTAGGTGGCGCTTCTGTCGGAGTGCGTTATTACTAAGGCGGTGACGCGGGAATGCTTTTTCCGGAAATCGTAGCGGCCGGCGGCGGTTTACTGTTTGCGTTCGATCACTCGACGATCGCAGGAAGAATTGTCCTCACTCTTCTTGCAGTCGTATCGATTTTCAGCTGGTCGATCATGATCACCAAATTGCGCGTGATCCGTTTCGCACGGAGACAGAATGCTCGTTTCCTAGCTGCTTTTCACAAAGACCGACAACCACTTCGTCTGTTTGAGAAAAACGCGCGCTTTCCCGGTGCGCCGGTCTTCAATGTGTATCGCGCAGGGTGTGAGGAAATGACATTTCATCTGCTCGGGTCAGCCGAAGTGGACGGTACGTTTCGCGCGCGGCTTGAAATCGCTGACAAGATTTCACCGGCGCAAATGGGTGCGGTCAACGCCGCAATGGAACGCGCGGTGGGCGAAACAGCGCTCTCACTTGAATCGCAGATGATTCTGCTCGCTACTGCGGTGAGCGGTTCGCCTTTTCTCGGATTGCTCGGCACGGTCTGGGGCGTCATGGACGCGTTCACCGGAGTCGCGGAAGCAGGTTCGCCCAACCTCGTCGCGATGGCGCCCGGCGTATCCGGCGCGTTGATTACGACCGTTACGGCGCTCTGTGTCGCGATTCCGGCAATGTTCGGTTACAACTTTCTCGTCACCAGCATTCGCGGGATCATCGTTGAGATGGACAACTTCGCCGCCGAACTCGCATCCGAGTTCGAGCATAAGTACGTCGATCACGGGTCGCGGGAATCCGCGTTTCGCAGATGAGACGTTACTCACAGCGGCAGAATCTCTCCACGCTGAGCGAGATCAATATTACGCCGCTGCTCGATCTCGCTTTTGTGCTGCTCATTATATTCATGATTACCACGCCGCTGCTGGAAAGCAGCATGAACCTGGTGATCCCATCCAGTGGCACGAAGAATCCGCCCATCAATACGTCTCATGTGCAAACGGTCTCAATCGATCGCACCGACACGATCCGGTTCAATAATCAGGTGATGGACTTGGACACTTTGACGACGGAGTTGGTACAGTTGAAACAGACGAATCCGGATATCGCCATCGTAATTCGCCCCGATCGCGATTTGCCGGTGCAAAAATTAATCCGAGTGATGGACGCATTGCAACGCGCGGGAGTCACGAAGGTCGGTATCGCCACCAAAGCAGAACCGAATTAAATGGCGAAAGGGCCGCCTTCGCAGAGGTACGATGCGCCGAGCGGGCGTTTTTGGGGAAACGTCATCCTGATCGCGCTGGCGCACGTTGCGCTGATCGCGGGACTAATCCGCTGGAGTGTGGCAGCTAGGGCGTCATCGAATCCAGAGAGCATCGTGTGGTTAGGCGGCGCGGGAGATCTCTCGGCGGACGAATCGGAAAAACAGGAATCACCATCACCAAAGCAGCCAGCCACTGACACTGAATTCAGCGAGTCGGAACAGGATGAAGCTGCAAAGGAAAAGCCTGTCGTAACAACTGCCAAGAGCGAAATCGAATTGCCAACAGCTACTCCGAAACCGACAGCAACAGCAACACCTGCGAAGCCGAGTGCCGCTCCTGCACTACGATCAAAAATCACTCCAAAACCAATCCCGAAAGCAACTCCCAAGAAAACGCTGGTGGCGAAAGCTTCTCCAAAACCGGTGACAAAACCCAAGCCGAGCCCAGCAAAAGCGAACGCCAAATCGGAGAAAAAGGACAAAATTGTGCTTGCAAAAAAGGAGTCCGCGTCTCGCAGCGAAAGCGGGCAAAGTGGATCAACAGGCAAAGCTGGCAGCGCGAGCGGTGGAAGCAGTGAGTCCGAATTTGGATGGTACGGCGACATGTTGCATGATCGTTTTTACAGCGCCTGGATCCAGCCCACCACGAACGTCCCTTCGGGCGCAAAAATTTCGACACTCGTGAACGTGCGAATCGAAAAAGACGGTCGCGTTTCGAAATTCGAAATCGCCAAACCATCCGGGAACGCCACGGTGAATGAATCAGTGGCGGCAGTTGCGAAACAAATCAGCCAGGTTGATCCGCCGCCGACCCGACTAATCAAGGGCGATCACTACGACGTGAAAATCAATTTCGAACTGAATACCGAGGAGAAAAAGGAGAACTGATCCGAAAAATATTCGGCGAGAATGCCGAAACGACACGCAAGACGCGCGTGTTCCCCAGAGCCTATGCGGCGAATTTCTCTTCGATGAGGCGGTGCAGATGAGCACCAATCACCGGGTGATTGAGGCGTTGGATCACTTCGTCGAGGAATCCGGTGACGAGGAGGCGCTGGGCTACGTTTGTCGGAATGCCGCGGGTGCGCAAGTAGAAGAGCTCGTCCTCGTCGATTTGGCCGGAGGTCGCGCCGTGCGTGCAACGGACGTTGTCGGCTAGGATTTCAAGGCCGGGCATCGAATTAGCTTCGGCGTCGTCGCTCAAAAGAAGGTTGCGAACTTTTTGATAAGCGTCGGTGAAATGAGCGTGCGGTTCCACGCGGATTAGGCCGCCGAAAATCGTGCGGGCACGATCATCGAGTGCGTTTTTGTAAAGCAAGTCGCTCGCCGTGCGCGGCGAGATGTGGTCCTGCAATGTGCGGGCGTCGAATTCCTGCTGGTGTTTCGCCACAGCGACAGCGAGCAGATCGCTGCGGCCGCCTTCGCCAACGAGACGGCTCAAACTTTCGAACCGCGAATATTTTGCGCCCACGTGCAAATTCAGGCTCATAGCTGACGCATCGTGATCGACCACCGTGGAGTTCATTTGTAATGCGATCACATTACTGGCCCACTGCTGCGCACACACGTATGTCACCTTCGCCCCAGGCCCGGCGATAAGATCGTTCACGCCACAGGCGAAGCCGGGGGCCGTTTGGCTGCAAGACCGGAAATGTTCGATCACCGTGACCTTCGCTAACTCATCGGCCACGAGGAGCAGATGCGGAAAAACCGACATGTTGTCGTGGCGCAGCCAATGGAAGATCTCGATTGGCAATTCGATTTCGAGTCCGCGCGGCACGAACAAGAACGTTCCCGAAGAAACGAGCGCTTTGTGTAACGCGGCGAACTTGGCCGAGCCGAGCCTTGCCTCCGTCGACATGAAATATTTCCGGAAGAGATCGGCGTGCTCCACCATGGTGCGCTCAAGCGGCTGGAAAATGACGCCGCGCTTTTTCAGGTCTTCAGAAACGACGTCGCGCTCGATGAGTTGATCGTTGGCGAAAATCATTCGACCCGCGTACTCGTCGAGACCGCGGGAATACTTCAGAACATTGTTGCGGTCGTCTTCAGAAAGCGGTGGGCTTATTCGAAATCGCGCCAGATCGAGAAGACCAACATTGGAAAATCGCCATGGTTGATCTTTTCGCGTCGGGTTCGGCAACGTTTCGAATTGTTGCCACGCTGCGCGCTGTTGATCACGAAACCAATCTGGAAAATCGCGCGATTCGCTCGGGCCGGAGAGAATCGGTGCTGCTTGCTCTTGATGTGTGACTAGCGACATCTGGAACTTTGTAACGCAGCGGCGGTCTGTGACCGCCGCTACAGAAAGAATTCGCCAAACGCGACGGTTATCCGACCGAGCCTTCCATCTCCAGCTCGATCAGCCGTTTGAGCTCGACGCTGTATTCCATGGGGAATTGGCGCACGAGATCGTTGACGAACCCATTTACGCTCAAGCTCATCGCCTGCGCCTCGCTCAAACCGCGCTGTTGCATGTAAAAAATTTGCTCCGTGCTGACCTGGCTGACGCTGGCTTCGTGCTGGACGGCGTTGCCCGTGCCGCGCACGGTGATCGCCGGATAAGTATCCGTGCGCGACGTCGAGTTGATGAGCAACGCGTCGCACTCGGTATTGTTCTTGCAATTCTTTAGATGCTTCGGCACGTGCACGAGGCCGCGGTAAGTAGCGCGTCCTTTGCCGATCGAGATCGATTTGGAAACGATGTTGCTCGTCGTCTCGTCGGCAGCATGAATCATCTTTGCGCCGGTGTCTTGATGCTGGCCGTCATTGGCAAGCGCGATAGACAAAACTTCGCCGCGCGCCTTTCGACCTTTCATAATAACACCAGGATACTTCATCGTGAGGCGAGACCCGATGTTGCAATCAATCCATTTCACTTCGGCGTTTTCCTCAGCGAGCCCGCGTTTTGTCACGAGGTTGAAAACGTTTGAAGCCCAATTTTGCACGGTGATGTACTGAATTTTTGCACCCTTGAGTGCGACGAGTTCGACTACAGCGCTGTGCAGTGTTGGCGTGTTGAATTTCGGCGCGGTGCAGCCCTCCATGTAAGTCACTTCCGAGCCTTCATCGGCGATAATAAGGGTGCGCTCGAACTGGCCAAAGTTTTCCGCGTTGATCCTGAAGTATGCCTGCAGCGGATGCTTCACTTTCACTCCGGGTGGGACATAGATGAAGGAGCCGCCACTGAATACAGCCGAATTCAGCGCGCTGAATTTATTATCGCCAACCGGAATGACTTTGCTGAACCAGGGGCGGAAAATTTCGGGATAATTCTTGAGCCCTTCTCGCGAACCCACAAAAATCACACCCTGTTCGCCGACAGCCTTCTTGATGTTGGAATAGACTGCCTCGCTGTCGAACTGCGCTTCCACGCCGGCGAGGAATTTTCGTTCCTGCTCGGGAATGCCGAGTCGCTCGAAGGTGCGTTTAATGTCGTCCGGTACTTCTTCCCAGCTGCGCTTCGTTTCGGTGCCCGGGGAGAGATAATAACGGATCTTATCGAAGTCGATCGCCTCGAGTTCCTTGCTTGCCCAGTGCGTGGGGAGCGGTTTCTCCCAGAATGTCTTCAAAGCGCGCAGACGAAAATCGCGCACCCAATCAGGATCCTCCTTCACATCGGCGATGTAGTGGATGGTGCGTTCGCTCAAGCCCGCGCCCGCGTCGCGCACGTGAGCTTCCGGGTAAGAGAAATCGCCCTTACCGCGATCAATATTGATGGCTGTCGTTTCGGTTTTCATTTGTTGTTACCTCGTAAATGCTGGTTCACCGGCTCCCTCGCGTGTCCAGTCGTAACCTCTTTCCTCGAGCTCCAGAGCGAGTTCTTTTCGCCCGCTCCTAACGATTCGCCCTCCTACCATCACATGGACGTAGTCGGGAATGATGTAGTTGAGGAGCCGCTGATAGTGCGTGATTAATAGTATCCCAAGGTTCGGCCCGCGCAACGAGTTGACCCCGTGCGCAACGGTCTTGAGCGCGTCAATGTCCAACCCGCTGTCCGTCTCATCGAGCACGGCGTATTGTGGCTCGAGCACGGCCATTTGTAGAATCTCCGTGCGCTTTTTTTCGCCGCCGGAGAACCCCTCATTGACCGAGCGCGAAGTAAACGAACGATCCATGCCGAGCAGTTCCATTTTTTCGTAGAGCCTGGCGTAATAGTCAGTGGCCTCTAGCTCTTCGCCTTCCGGCAGACGCGCTTGTAATGCTGCCCGGAGAAAATTGGCAATGGTCACGCCCGGGATTTCGCTTGGATACTGGAAAGCCAGAAACAAACCGCGTCGTGCTCGTTCATCCGGTTCAAGTTCCAGAAGATTTTCGCCGTCCATAAAAACCTTTCCCGCGATTACGCGGTAATCGGGATGTCCGGCTAAAACCTTGGCCAGCGTGCTTTTCCCCGAGCCGTTCGGGCCCATCAATGCGTGCACTTCGCCTCGCGGAACACGCAGGGTCAGTCCGCGCACAATTTCCTGATCGCCAACGGCGACGCGTAGATTTTCTACTCTCAATTCGTTCATAAAGCCGGACCCAGACTATACCTCAGTTCGAGGGATTTGCTAACCCTGGCGGGGGATTTGTGAACTGGCTACCCCGCATGGATTCGAACCATGAATAACGCCTCCAAAGGGCGCTGTGTTACCGTTACACCACGGGGTACCAAGATCTACGGTTTAGATTCGCGAATTTCGCCTCCGGCGCAATTTCCAAAGTGTATTCGGACCAATGGTTGAGACTCCTGTCTGGCGGTCGTCGATCCGGAACTCACAGCTCTCGCGACGGCAAATGCCGAGCAACTAGCCGCCAAAATCACGGTTGAATGAGTGGCGGTGCAGCCAGATCGTAGTTGTGCCGTGGCTAACGGGGCCTGTTATGGAGCGCGCGACATTCCTGAAAAATTACCGCATCCGTCTTCAATATGACGATACCCCGTACGAACCCGCTAGCGCCGGTCCAGTAACGAGCCACGAGGCAGTGGATGAGAGAACCGGAGAGCCAGTCTCTGTGACGGTGATTCCGGCCGCGAGTATCGATCCGGCCGAGCGCGAGGGATTTGAGGAGCATATATCGTCGGCGCAGAAGTTGCGGCATGCCAATATCGCCAAGGTTCTCGATTTTGGACACGAAGGCGACGATTACGTTTATGTGTCCGAGCGGCTTGCGGGTGAGACACTTGCGTCGTGGGTACGGAGCCACGGACCGATGCCGGCTGACGCGGCCTTGCGAGTCGGTGAACAGATCGTGAGTGTGTTGTCCTCGGCGGGTTTTCACAAGCTCCCCTATCCTCCCATCCAGCCCGCCGACGTCATGCTTGTGCCCGGGCAGACTGCCGAAGGGAGTTGGCCATTGGTGAAGGTTACCAACTTTGGCTTGCCGGAGCTGATGGCTCAGCCCGAGCCTCAGCTAATTGAATCAGATGTGCCTGACAAAGACGCCCGCGAACAGGGCGTGAATAATCAACAATTCGGCCTGCCGACAACAGACATCCGCTCGGAAATCTATTCACTCGGTGTCACCCTCTATTTTTTGCTTACCGGGATTGCGCTCTCAGCTGAGGCGCTCCAGCGCGGTCCAAAGTTTTCAGGGTTTCCAAAGCCTTTGCGGGGGTTGTTAGGCCGGTTATTACATCGCGACCCCGATCAGCGTCCAAAGGACTTGCTGGTAGTAACCGAAATGATCCGCGAATCCCTTGGGAAAATCGAGCGCAGGCGCGAACTATCAGATCGCTACGGTATCCCTTTGAGGACGAGCGTTCCGCGGCGGAGAGCAGCTCGGCCGCGGCGCTTGGTGCGAACTGCTGTGGTGGTTGGCGTTCTGCTGTTGCTGGCAGCGGCAATCGTGCCGGTGGTCTTCCCGGACTCAATCGGGAAGTTGGTTAGTGGCATCCGAAAGCCAAAGCAAGTTGGCGTTCTGGTTGGTGTGCCGGACTCTCCGCCAGCGGCAAGCCAGCCACGCGCGGTAGCTCAAGCCCCTCGAAACACGTCTTCCATGCTTCCCGCCGCTGTGTCATCGCAACCGGTGAATCCGACTGCGCCAGCTGAAACTCCGGCTCCGGCAGCCGCCGCGACGACCCTGAATCCGTTTCACGTCGCGCCGGCCGATGTTCAGCAGGCTCAAATAGCGAGCGCTCGACCGCAGCCCTCCGCTCCAACGAATGCAGCGGAGAATGCTGCGGCAGCGACGCCCGACACTGCAGCCCCTGCGGACACGGGCGCAAACTCATCACCTCAGGCAAACACCGAACCGTCGCCAGCTACCGCAAGCCAGTCCATTGCTGAGAGCAACAAGAAATCTGTTGCCTCAACAGCCAAACGCGCCCGCTCCAGCCGGAGTTCGGCCGCATATTCCGCGCGAGGCCACACTGGTTCGGTGCGTAGTCGCGTCGTGGGTATCACATCGGATGGGCGGTTGATCTTGCGCCTGCCTTCCGGACGCACTGCAATCGTCGCGCCGGACGACGAAGAATCCATGCCCCGTCATCGGAACCGGGTTTACCTCGACCGCGACCAGATGTTCGGTTCTCCGCCCGGATTGGGGCCTGATTATTTCCCGGACGATTGAAACGGGCTAGGGCGCGTTTTTCCCGCGCGCACCGAAAACCGCGACCCCGGTAAGCGACCAGCCGCCAATGGTTTTTATCGAAAAAAAAGCTTGCCATGGTTTGTGATTTCCGGCATACCTCGCCCTCGTGCGGAGACGACAAATCTTCTTAGCACTGGCAACTGCATTCGTTTCGGTGACTTTCAGTGCCGGCGCGCGGGCTCAGGGTCTGGCGCCACCTACGTTGGGCGGCGACAGCCGCAGCGACGAGGCCAAAAACGATGTAGTCCAGGTGATCACGGCAAAGACAGCGCCGTCCATTTCTAAAAAGACGAGAAGACTCCTGACAGAATCGGTGCGCACAGGCGCCGAGAGACCGGTGCGGGTAGCTGCGCAAAAGCCGACGCAAGCAGTCGAGAAGGCACCCTCGCGAGCAACCTTTACGATGGAACCCGTGCGCCCGATGAATCAGCCGACCGTAAATCAAACGGTGCAGCATGGCAGCCGTTTCAGTTTCAGTTCTCCGCAGGGTAAGAAGGAATCCGTTCCCGTGATTACCGACTATTATCCGAAGCGAATCGTTTACCCGTTCGCCAAAGTCGATCGGCGCATCGACAACAGATTAGTGCAAGCAGCAACGGTCGCGCAGGAGCGCGCCCATGCGCATTCGCGCTCGCGATGCTGGCATTACGTCAAAGATGCGTTGCTCGCTTCCGGTGTCATCGATTCCCGCCCCAAGACCGACCTTGCCAGAGACGCTGCGTCCGAACTCGTCAACAACTACGGATTCAAAAGACTATCGATAACGGATCCGTTTGCTGCGCCCGTTGGTTCGGTGCTCGTGTATGGCACCGCGCGAAGCGTTGGTCATGTTGAAATTCGCACCAAGGATGGTTTCGTCAGCGATTTTCGTTCCCCGACACCATCGCGTCGCCCGCTGATGGGCGTTTACGCAAAGCTGTAGGTTTTCCCTCGGCCTGAGACAACGTCAGTTCGAACTGAGCCTGATCTCCTGCACTGGTTACGCCTGCGGCTGGCAAAGGCACGAAGTGGTAATGGTCAGATCAGCTTTTGCCCAAACTTTTTTAAACTTCGCCTGCGTTTGAGCAACTTCGTCTGCGTTTTTCTTTTGCTTCCGCAAACTTTCTGCCAGGCCGAGTAAGGACCAGCCGTTTTCGGGCAAGCGCGCGAGATCATTGCGATAGACCTGTTCGGCTTCGGCAAAACGTTGTTGCTTCATCAACACCGCTCCGAGCGAGTGACGCACCGGAATCAACCATCCGGGGGGCTCATCATATTTGAGCGCGTCTTCCTTTTGAATTGCGGCGCGCAGTTGCTCAATGCCGCTATCAATCTTTCCTTCTGCGATCAGAATTTCTCCTTCGACCATCGGAATGGCGACGGCGAGAAGCGCTTCGCAACTGTTGTTGCTCACAAAATCTTCCTTTGGCACGAGCTTGGCGCGTTCGACAAAAACACTTTGCGCTTTGCGCGCATTAACCGTGTCACCTTTCGCGGCGTACGCGATCGCGCGAGAGGCATGATGAAATGCGCGGGTGAACCACATCTTGTCGGTGTATTTTTCTGGCTCGGCGAGGATTTCGTCCCAGAGACCAAAGCGCACCATTACTTCCAGCGGCATCGCGACGTTTCCTTCCGTTTGCATCGCGTTTTCCTTTAGAAAATCGGCCGGCATCTCCGCGACCATGGCGCGGATGTGTTTCATTGCGAGGTCGCGCTGACCCGTCATCATCGCAGCATAGGCCAGCATGTGCCGGTTATGTGCGATATACACGTTCAGAAAACCTTTCGCCGGCCCGAAAATTTTTCGGTAGCGCTGATCTGCTTCCACTGCCTTCACATTTGTATCCACGGCCTTCAGCCATTGGCCGGTGCGAATGTCGATATGCGACGGCATGTGCACATTGTGAGCGAGTCCCGGCTGTAAGTTGCGGAGTCGATCCGCTGCGGCGATCGCGCGCTCCGGATTCGGAGATGCTTCCAACGCATGAATGTAAAGATGATTCGCCAGCGGATGGTTCGGATTGAGTTTTAACATGGCGTCGAGCGTGGCAATGATCTCATCCGTGCCCGGCTGCGGTTTGCCGTCTGGTGTCCATTGATCCCAAGGCCGCAAGTTCATCATTGCTTCCGCGAAAAGAGCGCCAACGTCTGGATCCTTTGGATATTCTCCCCACACTTCGCGCATGGCCTCGGCATAAGCGCGATCCAGACCACTGCGATCTTCCGGCTGTGGATTAGCGTAACGTTTTCCGAGGGCACCGATCAGCGCCTGCTCAACCGACGATGCGTTATCGACATTCTTTTGAGCCAACCCAAGTTCCTTCCACGCGAGCTCCGCTGCGGGCGGTGGAACGGCCATAGAATTAATGTGCGGACCGCACGCGAGCGCTACGCCCCAGTGCGCCATCGCACATTCGGGATCGATCTCCGCGGCTTGCTGAAACGCACGGATCGCCGCCCGGTGATTGAATCCGTGGAGAAAGCCGAGGCCCTGATCGAAATAACGCTGCGCTTCCGGTGAGTCAGTCGTGATCTTGCGCGAATAGGAGCCGAGTCCATCGTAGAGCGGTTCTTTCGCTACAAGCAGATTGACGCCGGCCAGCGTCAGCATCGACCAGACAATGAGGTGGAAGGTTTTGGCCTTCGTTTTCATAAATGGTCACGCCAAACTATTCGCGGCATTTTCGGCGGCAACCGCTAACATCGCTGACTAATCCGGGCCGTCAGTAATTCCTGATCATGCGAATCACTGCGATGAGCATGGACATAATCGGCCAAGCAGCGAGGCCAGTGATCAGAATGAAGAACAAAAGCTCGGCAACATAATGCCGGCTTGTCTCTGCGCCCAGAAATTCACTGCTTAATTTGTGGAAGGCGGGCGACTTAGTTGTCCGCCATAGAGCGGAGGAGTTCACCTGGCTTTCCGCTGTCGGATGGTAGTTGTAATCCGTTAATGGAAAACTCTTGTGGCTACGCCGTGCGCGGTTGTCGCGACGTGGGCCTCGCTGTTTGTGATTAATTTGACGTATTGGTTTCATAACTCTCTAGGTTGTTAAGTGTGATTGGCGAAGTGGGTTCGGGATACCGGCGCGAAAAATCCGCGCGTGGTAAGATTCGACCACTGGGGTGCCGCGAATTGCGGGCTCCAACTTGGCGAAAATCTAACGAGCCTCTATGCCGCCCGCCCGCCCCAGCGGGCAGCGCGAATCGGCGCGTCGATCAATTTCATCGGCCCTTCATTTACAGCCGTTTCCGTGCTTGTCCAGTGTTGGTCGGCGATTTCAGATGTAAGTCCTTATCGTCGTGGGAGAAGCGATTACGAATATTTTTCCACTTTATCATCGCCCGGACGGTTCTGAGTCAGATCCGGGCCGGACAATTTGAAGGGTCATAAAGTGGGGATGCGCGTTCGTCCACGCCATCGCCTCGCGCTTTGTTTCAAAAAATCGGTCGACCACGATGGCCTTTAATTGGCTCGCAGTTCGTCCGCAAAGACGGGCCGCCTTTCGGCTAATCACCGCCGGTCCGGTGTCGACCGCGGTGCAGGCGCGATCAGGGAAGACAACTTTACTGCCGTAGGGAATTCGCTTGGGATCGACGGCGCAATGTCCGGAGTGTAGTCGTCGGCCGGTACTGGCGAATTTGGAGCCCTCGCCTGCCCAGTAACTGGTGACACGAGCCAGGATCGACTCCTCGCGCGCGAAAGCGGCCGATGCCAGCAATGAGAAAAATATGACTGTGTAAAATAGCTTCATGGTGTTTTTGGGGGTTGCTCCGATGTTGTCGAGTCTCGTGTGGAGCACTTATTCTCGATGCCGAACGCCGCGGGAATGCAGCCCTTAACTTCGGATTCGGAAGAGCCTCGTCGCGCTAGCCCGTTGGGACGCGCGGACTTTGACAACGGCTCGCCACGGCGAGCCGCCCCCCTTTTAGACGAGGTGGGCGACTTGTCAAACGTCCACAGGCGTGACAGTGCTCTGCGCGATGATACCGTGCGCGAAATGGAAGCTGCCGATTGGGCGTCACTGAGCGACCAGGAACTTGTCGAGCGACGCATCTCGTCACTTGGCCTGCGGCTGGAGGGCACGGCAGTCGAGCCGCTGATCCGGCAACTGTACGATGAGCTTTCGGCAAAAGGCTTGGCGTTTCATCCGCCGTGTCACATCGGAGATGAATGGTTTGTCCCAGTTGGCCTGCCTGCGATCTTTGCTCCGTTTTTCCTGGTGCACGACCGGCTGCGCGCGCTCGAGCGCACGATGATGCTCGAAGTCGAAGGTGGGACGCCGGAGTGGTTCATGAAGTTAATCCGACATGAAGCGGGGCACGCTTACATGTACGCTTATCAACTGACGCGTCGGAAAAAATGGAAGCAATGTTTCGGGCAAACATCGAGGGAGGAAACACCGGACACTTACCGGCCACGCCCATTCAGCCGTAGTTACGTCGTTCACCTTGAGGATTGGTATGCGCAGAGTCACCCAGACGAGGATTTCGCCGAGACATTTGCGGTCTGGCTCACGCCGGGGCTCGATTGGCGCAAAAATTATGCTGACTGGCCGGCACTCCGAAAAATGGAATACGTTGATGAGCTGATGCACTCATTGGCGGGCATGCCGCCGGTTCACACGCCGGAATATCGCGTTGCTGATTACGATTGTCTCAACGTGAAGCTCAAAACGTATTACGTGCACAAACGTAAGCTCAACGAAGATACGTATCCGGATTTTTACGATGCCGATCTGCGACAGCTCTTTGGCGCACCAGCTGGCATCACGGCAAGCGCCTATTTGCGCCGGCGAAGGCGGCGGTTGCTGAATGCGGTTTGCCAATGGACAAACGAAAAGAAATTCCCCGTGAACCAGCTCCTGGCGAGGCTTACCCACCGCTGCGATGAGCTCGGATTGCATGTTCTGAACGATGATCCGCAGCAGGATTTTCGCGTCACCGCTTTCATCACAACGCTGGTGATGAATTATCTTTTCACCGGCAAATTCAAGCGCACGAAGTAACCCCGTCATGTCGCGCGAAGTGGAGACATCCCGTTGCAAAGCCTTGAGGTGTTCTCGCGGGATTCCTCGACTCCGCTTCGCTCCGCCCAGAATGACAGCGGACTGAGAATAGGATGTGAAAAAGAAGCTCAAAGTTCTCGTTCTGTTCGACGGCACAAGTCCCACCAAAATCGATCAGGATTTCAGCGACGAACTGAAAACGAAAGAGTGGAAGACGGAGGCGGATGTGATGAACGCGCTCGGCGTAATGGGCCACACACCGGAGCATCTGGCCATCTATGACGATGTCGATCTTCTGCGGCAAAAACTGGAGACGTTCGCGCCTGATGTTCTTTTCAATCTGGTCGAGCAATTCAGGAACAAGTCCGAATTTGATCAGAACATTGTGTCCTTCTTCGAAATGCAAGGGCTGCTGTTCACTGGCTGCGGCTCGACCGGATTGACGCTTTGCAAACACAAAGGCATCTCGAAAAAGATCCTTCACTATCATGGCATTTACGTCCCGAATTTCGTGGTCATTCCGCGCGGGCAGCGGATCGCGCGTCTGAAGCAGCCAAAGTTTCCGCTCGTGGTGAAACCGGTGAAAGAAGAGGCGTCGTACGGGATCTCGCAGGCGTCATTCGTTGGAAATGACGAGCAGTTTCGCGAGCGCGTAGCTTTTGTTCACGAGAAATACAACAGCGACGCCATTGCCGAGGAATACATCGAGGGTCGTGAGCTTTACGTGAGCCTGATGGGCAACGTGCGATTGACGGTTTTTCCGATCCGCGAGCTGGTATTCCGCGAAGTGCCGCCTGATGAACCGAAGATCGCTACGTACAAAGCCAAATGGGACGAAGAATATCGAAAACGCTGGGGCTTGGAGAACCACTTCGCGGAAGATCTCGATCCGGTGCTCGTCACTAATATCCAGAAGAAATGTAAAGAGATTTACCGTTTGCTGACAATCGACGGCTACGCGCGAATCGATCTGCGCCTGACATCCGAAAACAAACTCTATTTCATCGAGGCTAACCCGAATCCGATTCTCTCTGACGACGAAGACTTCGCGCTCGCAGCCGGAAAGGGAGGTCTGTCATATCCGCAACTCATCGAACGAATCGTCCGGCAAGGAATAAACACCGTTCGAGACTGAAAAAGAAAACCTCGAGCGTTCACGTCGACCATCCAACAGAGACCCGAGCAACAAAGCGATCGTGATACATCGCGAAAATAACCGTAGCGCCCGTTTTCCAGCAGGTGGATGAGCAAGGCACTGAAAAAGGCGATTAATGCCGATTCGCTGATGTGCGTTCGCCTCGGTAGTGAATTTGTCGCGCGCATAAATTATCTCACGCTGGCGCTGTCATGTGAGCGAAGCGAAACATCTCTGATTATTGGCCAGGTGAACGCCAAAAAAAACGAGATTCTTCGCTTCGCTATGACAGTATGAGACGCCTTTTTAGACCATCAAAAAAGTGTCGCGCGCACCGCTTCGTTTTCAGCTAATCTGACATATGAGCGTGCAAGTTTATGGATGCAATCATGTCGCCATCGAGGTGAATGACGTTGAGAAGGCGGCGACCTTCTACAAAGATGTTTTCAACCTCGAACAGATGAGCGGCGGCGAGGGCGACGCGTTCTTCAAACTGGGTGACCATCAGTTCCTGGCGATTTTCGAAGTCGACAAGGTTCAGCGAGCAAATATGCGGCATTTCGGGATCATGGTTCGCGATGAAACGCAGCTTGAGGAAGTCAGAAAGAAACTTACCGAGAAATACAAACTCAAATTGGAGCCGCCGTTCCGCTGCGACTTTCGCGATCCATGGGGAAATCGCATCCAAGTGGTCGATCTTCACGATGAATCACTTGTCTGGCTGTTGCCTTACCGCGAAGTGCAGAAAACGGGTATCAAGTTCAATAGCGAGTAATCGATGCAGCTCGTGCTCGAACGACGCACGGTACGCCCGTGGCGGCTCGATGATGCCCGACCGGTAGCAGTCCACGCGAACAATCGCAAGATCTGGCTGGCGGTACGCGATCTCTTCCCACATCCGCACACGATCCAAGACGCAGACGAATTCTTGCAGCGAGCCATAGGCGAAGAGCCGGCAAATGAAATTTTGTATCGAGATAGACGGCACCGCCGTCGGCGGGATCGGTGTTCACCCGGGCCAGGACTTGTATCGGCATACAGCGAAAGTGGATTACTGGTTGGGCGAGCAGTTCCTAGGGGGCGGCATCATGACTGAAGTGGTAACGGAGGTCACTGATTTCTGCTTCGACAATTTTCCACTCCGCCGAATCTCTGCGGAGGTTCTTTGCCAACAATCCCGCATCCGCACGCGTGCTGGAAAAAGCCGGTTTCGGCTTCGAAGGACGCCTCAAGAACAATGTCGTGAAGGACGGACGAGTTCTCGATTCATTGCTCTACGCCCGGACAAAGTAGCGCGGTGCGAGCCGGCGACTTGCGTGTCTATTGATCACGGGCGATATGGCTCGCCTCAGCAGAGCAATGATTTCATTTGTCGTTCCCGCCTACAACGAAGAGCACGAACTTTCCGATACCCTAGTCGCGATTCACGCGGCCGCTTCTGGCGCAGCACAGCCGTACGAGATCATCGTCGTTGATGATGCGTCAACGGACTCGACGCCGGAGATCGCATCGGATGCGGGCGCAAAGGTGATTCCAATCAATCGTCGCCAAATCGCAGCCTCTCGGAATGCAGGCGCACGCGCTGCGCAGGGCGAGTATTTGTTCTTCGTCGACGCCGACACGCGAATCAATCGAGCGCATGTGAGTGGGGGAATCGCCGCCTTGGAAAGCGGTTGCGCCGGAGGCAGCGCGCGAGTGGCGATGGACGGATTTGTTCCCATTTGGGGACGCATGCTGTTGCGCGGGTTTTCGTTGGTTTATTTCGGCCTGAATCTTGGGGCCGGCGCATTTCTTTTCACTACACGACGCAATTTCGAGGCCATCGGTGGTTTCGATGAGCAGTACTTTGCTGGTGAAGAAGTTTATTTTTCGCTCGAGCTGAAAAAACTGGGCGGCTTCAAGGTGCTGCGGGAACCGGTTGTCACCTCAGGCCGGAAATTGCGCATGTATCCTGCGAAACATTTTCTGCGCAACTTCTTTGGCGTGATCGTCCGCGGTTCGCGCGGAGTCCGTTCGCGTGCAAAGCTCAGCCTTTGGTACGACGGCAAACGCGAAAGGCATCCGGCTTAAGAACACGCGACTGGTGCAGGCGCGGCTGGTTTGGGCGGTTGCGAAGATGGGTTCTTCGGCTACAATAGGCGCTTCGTTATGGCTGAGAGCAACCAAACGTCGGATCTCACGGAGTTCCAATTGCATGACAAAGATACCGGCAGCGCAGATGTGCAAGTCGCACTTCTGACCCGCCGGATCGAGCATTTGACTGAGCATCTTAAGATTAACCGGAAAGATCATTCGTCGCGCCGCGGCTTACTCAAGATGGTCGCGCAACGACGGAGCCTGCTCGATTATTTGAGCAAAACGGAAGCTGATCGTTACAAGAATGTGATCGAAAAGCTGAACCTTCGGAAATAACCGGAGCGCTCAATCCGGCAGGTTCGGATCTGGACATTTGAACTGCTCGAAGCCACAACTAATAAAGAGATAACCAGCAGTCCATGCGTATCAATCACCTTGGATTTTAGGTTTTAGTTTCGCGTCCGGCAGCTGCCGGACAACGGGTTTAAAACCTACAGTCGGGGTGACCGCCTGGAACCGCGCATCCAGGAAAATAACCATGCAACAAAAGGTCACCGCCAAAATTGGCGGCAATGAAATATCTATCGAAACCGGAAAAATCGCCAGGCTCGCCGATGGCGCAGTTATCGTTACGTGCGGCGACACCACTGTGCTTGTCAGCGCGGTTTCGGCCCTAGCAATCAAAGAAGGTCAGGATTTCTTCCCACTGACAGTCGATTACCGCGAGAAAGCGGCAGCCGCCGGAAAATTCCCGGGCGGCTATTTCAAACGCGAAGGCCGTCCTGCGGAGAAGGAAACGCTCACCTCGCGAATGATCGATCGGCCTTTGCGGCCGCTTTTTCCAAAGGGATATTTTTACGACACTCAGATCATCTCGATCCTGCTCAGCGCCGACGGCCAGAACGATCCCGACATTCTCGCGATGAACGGTGCATCCGCCGCGCTCTCTATTTCGGACATTCCTTTTGCAGGCCCGATTGGAGCGGTTCGCGTTGGTCGCGTTAACGGTGAGTTCGTTGCCAACCCGACACATGACGAGCGCGCCCAGAGCGATCTCGACCTTGTGTACGTTGGCACGGAAAACGACGTGATCATGATCGAAGGCTCGGCAAAGGAAATGCCGGAAGCTGAATTTATAAAAGCGCTCGAGTTCGCGCACGGGCATGCGCGTGAAATGATTCAGGCCCAGAAAGACCTGGCCTCGAGAGTAGGTAAACCAAAGCGTGACGTTCAGTTGCTCCACGTGAATCAGGAGATGGTGGATATAGCCCGCCAGGTTGCTGGCGATCGACTCGAACAGGCGCTCCGCACCGAAGGCAAAAGTGCGCGCGCAAAAGCGATCGACGCTTTGCGAGACGAGGTAAAGACAGCGATTCTCCAAAAGTTTCCAGAGGCAGATTCGTTTGCGATCTCTCAGGCATTCGAGTTTGTCGAAAAGAAAATGTTTCGCGCCAACATTCTGGAAAAACAGCAACGCGTGGATGGGCGGGGCTATAACGATTTGCGCGAGATCACCTGCGAAGTAGGCGTGCTCTCGCGCGCACATGGTTCTGCGATTTTTCAACGGGGCGAAACTCAGGCACTCGCGCTTGCGACACTGGCTCCCATTGAAGAAGCGCAGATGATTGATGCGTACGGCGGAGGCGAACAATCAAAGCGCTTTATTCTGCATTACAATTTTCCCCCGTTTAGCGTGGGTGAAACAGGGCGGACAGGCGGGCCCGGTCGCCGTGAGATTGGCCATGGCGCGTTGGCCGAGCGTTCGCTGGAACCGGTCGTGCCCAGCGAAAATGAATTTCGTTATGCCATCCGCGTTTCCAGCGAAATCATGGAGTCCAACGGCTCGACCTCCATGGCTAGCGTGTGCGGCGGAATGCTCGCACTGATGGACGCAGGCGTGCCGATGAAGAGCATGGTTGCCGGAATCTCAATCGGCCTCGTCAGCGAGGCCGGTGATGACGGGCAATTGAAGCGCTACGAATTGCTCACGGACATCATTGGATCCGAAGATCATTATGGCGATATGGATTTCAAGCTTTGCGGAACAGACGCCGGCGTGACGGGTTTTCAGCTTGACCTGAAGCTCCCCGGTATCAGTCACAACATCATGGCGGAAGCAATCCAACGTGCGAAAGAAACGCGCACGAAGATTCTCGAGATCATGCGTCGCACGCTGGATCAACCGCGGACCGAGTTGTCGAAATACGCACCGCGAATCGAGACAATTAAAATTAATCCGGAGAAGATCGGCGCGCTCATCGGACCTGGCGGCAAAACCATCAAGGGCATCGTCGCGGAAACCGGCGCCGAAATTAACATCGAGGACGACGGCTCAGTGCACATCTACGCAACGACTGGCGAGAGCATGGCGCGCGCAAAGGAAATTATCGGCGGGATGACCCGCGAAATCGAAATCGGACAAACCTATCAGGGGCGCGTCGTCACGACGAAGGAGTTCGGAGCGTTTGTCGAAGTTTTCCCAGGCAGAGACGGCTTGGTGCACATTTCCGAGCTTGCCGATTTTCGAGTGAATCGCACCGAGGACGTGGTCAAGATTGGCGACATGATTTGGGTCAAATGCATCGGCATCGACGACAAAGGCCGCGTAAAGCTTTCGCGCAAGGCGGCGCTGAAAGAACGCGCTGAAAAAGAAACGGGACAAGCTTTGTAACCACCAGATCTTGTTAGCGGAGAGAGAGATCCCAAAACAAACTTCTGCCATCGCCCGGCGGCGATTTTCGATCTTTTGTCTTGCGTAAACTCCCGTGCGCTGAGGACAGCGCATTCTACAGCACGGTGCGGCTTAGTTGACAATGTCTGGTGCGGATGGAGTAAAAAGGGGTGAGTGAGTCATGATTACCCCGACTCAAGTTTCTTACGCGGTGCTCGCCGCAACAATCATTCTGGCGGGGTTTCTTCATCTTGGCGTGCCGCTGCTGGTAGTCTTGTTTTCGTATTTTGCATTGCGCCAACTATATTCTCGCACCCGAAGAAAATGGCTGGCTCTGGCGTTGTTCGTCATCGCTGTCGTTGGGATTGGCGCCGCTGGGATTTATTTTACCCGAGCCGCCATTTTAGCGTTGCCGGATATGGCAGATACCTCCATTCCTTCGGCCAACGCATGGGCTCAGAAGAGGCAGATCGAGTTGCCCTTTACTGATTTTGAAAGTCTTAGGCAGGTCGTGGTCGGCGCGCTCGGGGAGGAAGCGAATTACCTACGCAACGTTGCAAACGTTGCCAAAGCCACGACTACGAACCTGGTTTTTAGCATCCTTGGAATCGTCGCTGCCGCGAGCCTCTTTTTTAAAACCGGGCTCGACCCGTACCGGGGTACGCATCGGGTGAAGAATAATCTTTACTCCATTTGCTGCGATCAAGTCTCGAGGCGGTTCCGCGATTTTTACCGAAGCTTTGATACGGTAATGGCGGCGCAGATCACCATTTCTTTCATCAATACGGCGTTGACTGCGATCTTTCTCCTGGCTGTTGGCATGCCGCACGCGCCGTTGCTCATTGCAGTCACCTTTCTTTGCGGGCTCGTGCCGATCGTCGGCAACCTTTTGAGCAACACCATCATCGTCTTTGTCGCATTGACGATGTCCCTGAAGCTGGCTATTTCCGCGCTGGTCTTTCTCGTCGTGATCCACAAGCTCGAGTATTTGCTGAACAGCAAGATCATAGGCGACCGCATTCGCAACCCAGTTTGGCTGACGCTGATCGCGCTCATCCTTGGCGAACGACTCATGGGCATCCCCGGCTTAATCCTCGCGCCAGTCGTACTGAATTATTTGCGCGTGGAAATGCTGACGGTCGAGGTGCCAGCTCGACGTGAAGAAGTTGAAGTGTTGAGTCATTGAACAGTTAAATCGGCGCAGCGCATTGGTTGCAACGCTTCAACGATTCGCGCATTCAACCTTGATCTAAGCTTATGAAAGCTGGTTTTCTTGAAAAACTCATCGAGCGTCTCGGCCGCCTCGGGCCGGAAGATGTGCAGAATTATTTCCTGCGCCTGGCGCAGGAGAAAGGTTTTCTGGAAACCGTGTTCAATGCTATCCAGGAAGGCATCATCGTGACCGATTCGAAACGCCGAATCACTTACCTTAACGATGCAGCATGTGGAGTATTTGGGCTGGAGGCAAGTGAAGCAATCGGCAAGCGGCTCGACGAACGCATTCGCGGTCTTGATTGGGAATCGCTGACTCGAAGCGGCGGCCCGGTCAGCCATGACATGGAAATCTTCTATCCGCAAAATCGATTCATCAATTTTTACGTTGTCCCGCTGGTGATGGAACAGCGCGAACCGACTGTAGCCGGAGGCGGGGACTACGGCGGGATTGTTGCCGGCAACAAAGGGGGAAACCGGTCGGGATCATCCGCCTTCTCTAAAGCTACGGCGGAAGAGGTTGGGCATGTGATGATCCTGCGCGACATCACTGAAAGCCGCCGCACTGCCCAGCAAACGATTGAATCGGAACGTTTGAATGCATTGAGGCTGCTGGCCGCAGGCGTCGCGCACGAGATCGGTAATCCGCTCAACTCACTGCACATTCATTTGCAATTGATGGAGCGCAGTGTGCAAAAACTCCGCGACGGTGAAAAAGCGGAGCTTGAACAATCGATCGATGTCGCCCGTTCTGAAGTCAACAGGCTGGATTCCATTGTCACGCAATTCTTGAAAGCCATCCGGCCGTCACGTCCGCAACTGCGGCCGGAAAATGTAAACACAATTGTCGAAGAAGCGGTTCGCTTTTTCATGCCTGAGCTTCAAGACCGCGAGATAGTCGTTGAACAAGAGTTGCGCTCGGATCTGCCATTGCTTCAGCTCGATCGCGATCAGATGAAGCAAGCGTTTTACAACGTGATCAAAAACAGTGTCGAAGCCATGCACCGCCACGGCACGTTGCGCATTCGGACCGATCTGGCGGATACGCATGTGATCGTCCGGTTTGTCGATACCGGTGGCGGAATGTCGGCAGAAAACTTGAGCCACGTATTTGAGCCTTATTTCACGACCAAATCATCCGGCAGCGGGCTTGGATTATTGATTGTACGCCGCATCGCGCGCGAGCACGGTGGCGAGCTCTCCATCGAGAGCAGCCAGGGCAGAGGTCTTACCCTGACGATCCGTTTGCCATTCATCGACAAACGCATTCGCATGTTGGAAGCAGGAGAAGCCAGAGATCAGAGGCCGGAAGATCGGTAGTCAGTAAGTGCAGATTGCGTCAGCCGACAGGGAACGATGGCTTCCGAGCCGTCGACGTGCTGCTCCCCATGCAAGCTGGAAGCATGCACGACTGAACAGATGCCTGTGTTACGCGCAATCAATCGCCGCCAAATGTTTTCTTCAGCCAATCGCCGAACTGACGAAAAAGGAGGCCGAAGTAAGCACCGGGCGATTCCTTGAAGAGTTCGATGATGCGTTGGCTGAGATCCTGCCTGGGCTCATCAATCGAGCCGGATAGATGCACATCTGTCCACAGGTACCCGCTTGAGCGTCGGCTAAATACTTCTTATAACCGTTGTAACTAATCACCCCGCTTGCCTGTCATGCCCAGTTGCTCAAAGAGAAACGCGTAAATGTCGGCTGACTGTTTGATGCGCTCGCTCAATGCAGTGCCGATACCGTGGCCCGCACTGGAGCTGGTCCGCAAAAGAATTGGATTGTCAGATTTATTCGCGGCAATCAGACGCGCCGTCATTTTGCGGGAGTGATACGGAGCCACGCGTCCATCGTTTGCGCCGGTCATCATAAGAACGCCAGGATATTTCGTTCCGTCCACAACGTGATGATAGGGCGAGTAAGCGTAAAGCGCTTTGAATTGCTCGGGATCTTTAACCGTGCCGAACTCGGTGACGTTGAACGCACCGTTCGGCGCCAGTTCCACACGCAGCATGTCATAAATGCCCACGGAGGAAACTACTGCACGGAACAGATCAGGATGCTGCGTGATCATCGCGCCCATCAATAGGCCACCGTTGCTTCCACCTTGAATCGCGAGCTTTCCCGGGCGCGTGTAATTCTCTTTGATCAAGTACTCTGCGGTCGCCGCAAAATCGTCGAATACATTCTGTTTTTTCGTGAGATTGCCTGCCTTGTGCCATTCTTCGCCGAACTCGCCACCGCCGCGAATGTTTGCCACCACGTACACGCCGCCGCGATCGAACCAAAGCCGCCGAGTAAAGTCAAAGTTGGGCGACATGCTGATTCCGTAACCGCCGTACGCGTAGAGCAGCGTCGGGTTGTTTCCGTCGCGCTTCATTCCTTTTCGAGAAAGGACGTTCAGCGGAATTTTCGTGCCGTCTTTTGACGTGGCGAACTCGCGCCGCACTTCAATATCAGCAAACGATACAGGGGACGTGCTCTGCAGGGCCGTCTTCATCGGCTCGGTTTTCCCATTGAGACAATGGAACCACGCCGCCGGGTCGGTATAGCTCACGTCGCGGAACAGGAGCGAACCGTCTTCGAGCGCGAGCAATTCCTGCACAGCAGAGATTTGTGGGGTCGAGATCGCGGTTTCATTCTTGCCATTCAAGTCGAAGCGCCGAATTTGCGATGGCCCTCCAAGCAGATCGGCAACATAGAGCGCATCTGTGCCCGGCACGATCTGCTCGATCACGGCTTCCTCGGAAGCAACAATCTCCGCGGCATTTTTCAATTCCGGCACATCGAGCGGCATACGAAGAATCTTTCCGCGCGGCGCACCTGCGCGCGAAAGCAGATAAAGCGCGTTATCGCGCCCGAGGCGCGCGAGTTTTATCTGATCGCTAAACTGCGTGATCTGCTTCCACGTTCCATCTGGCCCAAGCAGATAATGCGCGAAGTCCCCGCCATCGCCGTTCGCTACAGTCGCGAGGATGTATTTGCCGTCGCGGGAAGCTGCGAGGGCGACCTCCGCGATTCGGGGGAAGTCTTTACCAATCGAATATGTGTCCTTTGTGTCGAGCGTGCCGAGCTTATGAAAGTAAATCTGCTGATAAAAATTCAGATCAGCATCCGGCCGCTCGCCTTTCCTGGGAAAGCGGGTGTAAAAAACCCCGGTGCCATCCGCGTTCCAAGCCGCGCTGCCGCCTGCCGTGGGATATTGGACATGCGCAATCGTGTCCGGCAACGCTTTGCCAGTCGCAGTTTCGTAAAAGCGAAGTGTGCCGTCTTCGCTGCCACCCTTGGAAAGTGACATGGCGACGTATTTGCCGTCCAACGACGGTACAAACCAGTCGATCGTTGTCGTGCCTTTCGTGTCGAGGACATTCGGATCGAGCACTACTTTTTCCGACTTAAGATCGTCCGCCGACGCGAGCGTAATCAACAGCGGCTGTTGTTTCGGTGGCTGGAATTTCATCGCAAACAAAATTCCGGATCGCGCGACGAGCGAGAAATAGTTCGGTGAAGTTTTCGCGTACCACTCTTGCAATTGTTTTTCAATCGCCGCCCGATCGGGGAAGCTGTCGAGATTTTTACGTGTCCGCTGGTTCTGCGCGTCCGACCACGCTTTCACCTGCGAGTCGTCGTCCGCTTCGAGCCACTGATACGGATCTTCCACGGTTAATCCGTAGTATTCGGTGGCAACAGGTTTCTTTGGAGTGTCAGGCGCGCTGTCGGCCAAAATGGCGTCGCTCAGCGCAAGCGCACCGACGGTTACGACTAGAGACAGTAAGAAATTCGCTCTCATGCGAAGAGACAATACTCGCACGCGTTATTCGCGAAAGATTTTGCTAGGGCCTGGCGGGCGCCGGTGACGCCTGCGAAGCCGCCGCGTATTGCGGTTCCTTTACCTGTTTGCGAACGGCCGCGAACAACCTTCGAATTCCCGTTAGGCTTACGCGATTGTCGATGAACGATGGCAAAGAACCACCGCTATCCGTGTAGATGGAATACGTGGCAAGTGTTTTGGCGGGTCCTTCAGGGTCAAGCCGCCAACTGCCCTCGCAAATTTTTACGCGCACTACACCTTTCTTTTCGGGCGGCCCCAGTTCATTCGCAGGCGACCACCGGCTCGTATAGACCACACCATCCCGTACGGGCAATGACTTCTTCGAAACGCGCAGTGTGTAATCACGATCTGCGCAAATCTTCGGCGAGAGCCGCTGATACCCAATCATGGTGTCGCCATCTTGCTTAATCAGCCGACATTCCGTCGTGAAAGGCATGAACTTTGGATAATTTTCAAAATCGTCGATCACAGCGCCCACAGCACGAGTCGTCGCGTCGATCGGACCAACTGCTTTGAATTCCTTGTGCGGCGAACCTGGGCGCAGCCGGCCGTAGATGTCGAGATCTTTGTCATGAGCCACGATTTTCCAGGTCGTGTCTGCGCTGCCCGCGTCCTCGCCAGTAACCAGGGCGGGACAGGTTACAAGAACAATTGACATCAGACCCCGAAAGACTCGCTGACGCACGTGCGATGATACACGTTTCCGGGCGTAAGCGCCACGGAGTCGCAAGGTTTTGTCACAGCGTGGACCTCGCGCGAGCCACAGAAATGTTTTGAATCTCCATGAACTCTGCGTTCTCTGCGGTTAGTTGTTGGTTCCCTTATGGATCTTCAGCCCACGGTTCTGATTGTTGACGACGAGAAGCACACGCGCGACGGCCTGAGACGCTTGCTCGAGAACGATTACGACGTGTACGTCGCCGCCGATATTGCTGGTGCGATGGATGTGCTGGAGCGCGAGCAGGTCGATGTGTTGCTTACTGACCTGCGCCTTGGCAATGAAGATGGAATGGTCCTAATCGATCGCGCGCTGAAAATGTCGCGTCCGCCGATCTGCATCATGATGACCGCTTACGGCTCGGTCGATGTCGCAGTCGAGGCAATGAAACGCGGCGCTTACGATTTCGTCACCAAGCCGCTAAATCTCGACAAAGTCGAATTGCTGATCGCGCGCGCGGTGCAGAGCCGCAAACTTGAGCAGGAAAATCGCGCGCTCCGCGAACAGGTGGACGAGCGTTACGGGCTCGAAAATATCTGGGGCGATTCGCCGGCGTTGCATGAGGTGCTCGAGACAATCAAACAAGTCGCGCCTTCATCCGCCAATGTGTTGATCGAAGGCGAAAGCGGCACGGGAAAGGAACTGGCGGCGCACGCCATTCACAATTTGAGCCGGCGTAACAAAGCGAAATTTGTGGCTGTACATTGCGCCGCGCTTTCGCCGCAGCTTCTCGAGAGCGAATTGTTCGGACATGAGAAGGGCGCATTCACCGGTGCGCACGAACGGCGCATCGGCCGGTTCGAACAGGCGAATGGCGGCACACTTTTGCTCGATGAAGTGGCGGAGATCGACTCGAGCACGCAGGTCAAATTGCTGCGCGTGATGAGCGAAGAGCGTGCGTTCGAACGCGTCGGCGGCAATCAAACTTTACGTGCCGATGTGCGCCTGATCGCGGCCACGAACAAAAATCTCGAACAACTCGTCCGCGAGGGAAAATTCCGCGATGATCTTTATTTTCGCCTCAACGTCGTGCGCATCGTTATGCCACCGCTCCGCGAACGAAAAGAAGACATCCCGATTCTGGTCCGCGGATTTCTGCGCCATTTTTGTAAGGAAAACGGCAAACCACTTCTCGACCTCGCGCCAGACGCCATGGATGCACTGCTTGCGTACGATTGGCCGGGCAACATCCGCGAGCTGCGCACCGCAATCGAACACGGAGTCGTCATGGCAACCGGCAAACAAATTGCGCTCCGCGATCTGCCGATGGCTGTGCGTCAGGCGGCAAACGCAAAGTTGCCCGGCGGCGTGTCACCAACTGAAGCGTTCGGCGAAAAAACCAGCCCGCTCGATCTGCACGAGACGGAAAGAAGATTAATTGCCCAGGCGCTTGCCGCCACGAATGGCAACGTCACCGCCGCTGCCAAAAAACTCGGCATCAGTCGCCGCACGCTTCACCGCAAAATCAACGAAATGAATCTGGCGAAAAAATCTACCGAAGGCGTGGACGCAACGTAGAATGGCCGTTGCCAACATTACCGGTAACCGATTCCGCACTCAGCAACGGCCCCCGCCAGCCGTTGGCTTTGGCATTGCGAAGTTTCCCGTTTACGAATCGCGCTTTGAGCGTTTCAATTAGCCCGTGACCGAGCAGAAGAAAATCTTTGGCACGGACGGAGTGCGCGGAGTTGCGAACGTGGAGCCGGTTACGGCGGAGACGGCGCTGAAACTTGGACGCGCCGCGGCATACGTGTTCGCGCAAATGAATCCGCGCAGGACGCCTGACGGCGCGCGACCTAAAATCGTGCTCGGGAAAGACACGCGTCTTTCGGGTTACATGCTGGAAAACGCGCTGGTAGCGGGAATCACTTCGCTCGGAGTCGATGTTCTGGTGATCGGGCCTTTGCCTACGCCGGGCGTTGCTTACATCACCCGATCGCTGCGTGCGGACGCCGGCATCGTCCTCTCTGCGTCACATAATTCTTATCAGGACAACGGCATCAAATTTTTCCGGCACGACGGTTACAAGCTGGACGACCAGATCGAGGAAAAAATCGAAAACCTCGTTTTCAATGGCGAGATCGATTCGATTCGGCCGACCGCGGACAACATTGGTCGAGCGACACGAATCGATGACGCGCTCGGCCGCTACGTGGAATTCGCGAAGGCAAGTTTTCCCAAGGGAATGTCGCTCGAGGAAATGCGCGTCGGAGTAGATGTCGCAAATGGCGCCGCTTACAAATCCACCCCGTGCGTTTTGCGCGAGTTAGGCGCGGAGGTGGCCGTGGCCTACAACGAGCCGAACGGGATCAACATTAACGACGGCTGCGGCAGCATGCATCCAGAGGAAATCCAGCGGGTTGTCGAAATCAGCGGCGCGGACGTCGGCATTAGTCACGACGGCGATGCTGATCGCGTTCTTCTTTGCGACGAGGACGGCGAGATTGTCGATGGCGATGAAATCCTTGCGATCGCGGCGTTGGATCTTTTGGAATCCGGCCGGCTGGAGCAAAACACTGTCGTGGCAACGGTTATGAGTAATTTCGGTCTGGATGAAGCGCTCGCGGCGCGCGGCGGCAAAGTCGTGCGAACGAAAGTCGGCGATCGCTATGTCATTGAAGAAATGGTGCGGCAAAAACTAAATCTCGGTGGCGAACAAAGCGGGCACGTCATTTTTCGTGACTTTACCACTACTGGCGACGGTATCATCACCGCGCTCCAGATTTTGCGAATCATGCACAAAACCGGCCAGCCATTGAGCAAGCTCAAGGCGTGTTTGCAAAAGTATCCGCAGGCCCAGCGCAATCTGGCGGTGAAAGAAAAGCGTCCGCTGGCGGAGCTGGATTCTGTGATGAAGTTGGTAACGGAAGCCGAGAAAGAGTTGTCCGGCAAAGGCCGTGTGCTCCTGCGTTATTCCGGCACCGAGCCAAAAATTCGTCTACTCATCGAAGGGCGTGAGTCTGAAATGATCGACAAACAAGCAGACCGGATCGCGGATGCGATTCAAACCGCGATCGGAGTCTAATGAACACCGTCATTCCGAGCGAAGTCGCGGCTGCAACGCAGCGGACAAAGTCCGCGAGGCCACGCTTTCAATCCCGATGCGAAAACGAAAAGCCGGTTCCGCGGGATCCCTCGACTCCTCCCGCAGTGCGCGGGATCCGCTCGGGATGACGACTAGTATGAGCTTGGAAAAGGTTATCGAAGCGCTCCTGTTCAGCGCGCAAAAGCCGCTCTCGATTCATGAAATCACCGCGGCGATCAAGGCGGCCGAGGGCGATCCGGCGAGTGAGACGCCTAACGAGTTTGCGCGCGTAAAAAATGCAGAGGTTGCTGCCGCACTCGAACAACTAAAGGTGGAATACATTCAACAGAGCCGCGCGTTTCAACTGGTCGAAAAAGCAGAAGGCTGGCAGCTCGCTACCGATCCAGGCTTTGCAAAATGGGTCCGGCAGCTTTTCCCGGCGCCGAAGCCGGCGCGTTTGAGTGCCCCCGCGCTGGAAACGTTGGCGATCATTGCGTATCGCCAGCCCATTACGCGTGCGGACGTGGAGGCAGTGCGCGGCGTGAACATCGATGGCGTGCTGCAAACGTTGATGGAGCGCGGCCTGGTGAAAATCGCCGGACGCGCCGAAATCCCGGGGCGACCGCTTCTTTACGAAACGACACAATTTTTCCTCGATCACTTTGGTCTGCGCAATCTCGACGAATTGCCAAACGCGGAAGAGTTGCGGAGACGTTATTTGCCGGTGGCGCAACCTGTAGCCGGCATCGGTGATGCCGGCCAACAGGGGTCATCGCAGCCGGCTACAACGAATCTGTAGCCGTCGCCCTGTGGGCGACGCTGCCTGCCTATGAAGCATTCGTCACTGTCACGCTTCGCACAGCGAAGCGGCTACAGCGGATTCTTACTTGCTACGTTTGCGTTATCCCCGGCTGCGTTTTCAGAAATAAGGGTCTCCAATTGCGCGAACGCTGCAAAATACTCCGAGAGCAGGCGTGGCAGTGCGGTGCTGGTAATACAAAACGGCCGGACAATTTTCGAGCATTACGCAAATGATGGGTCTGCGAACAAACGATGGCCGATCTTTAGCGGGACAAAAAGTTTTTGGGGAATTGCAGCACTCGCGGCTTTGCAAGAGGGCCTGTTTAGACTCGACGATCCGGTGTCGGACACGATCACCGAGTGGAAGAGTGATCCGCGCAAATCGCAGATCACGATTCGGGAATTGCTCAGCCAAACCGACGGGATTGAAGGCGCGTCGCGTCTTCAGCGGCCTTCAATTCGTGACCGAAACGCGATGGCGATCGGATTACCCAGTGTAGCTGCACCTGGTTCGGCTTTTATCTACGGCCCAAGTCATCTTCAGATTTTTTCCGAACTGCTCCGCCGGAAATTGGGGGGGCGTAGCGTCATCAGTTACTTCGAAGCGCACGTGGCGAACCGGCTTGGACTGCGCGATCTCAAATACAAAAAAGACGAGCGGGGCAATCCGCTGCCTGCGACCGGTTTTGAATTAACCGCGCGCGAATGGGCGCGATTGGGCGAGCTTGTAATTGGAAACGGCAATTACCATCGGCGGCAAATTGTGCGCTCGAATGTATTGCGAGAAACGTTTGTTGGTTCTCAGGTAAATCCGGCGTACGGACTCACCTTCTGGCTGAACCAGCAGGCTCCGAATGGACGCGAGGCCGATATGGAACGAATGCTCGATTTACCCTGGCAAAACGGGCAATGGCCCGGTCTTTGCTTCTGCAAGGATGCGCCTGCAGACATGGTGGTGGCGCTTGGATCGCATTATCAGCGACTGTTCATTATTCCGTCGTTAAAAGCAGTGATTGTCCGCCAAGGATCGGGCGGAAACTTTTCGGACGCGCAGTTTTTGCGACTAGTTCTTGGGCGAAAGGAATGAACAGGCGGTTTGACTTGCTCGTTGGTCTGGCAAACGATCAGAGCATCATGGGAGATCATTCGCAGGATGAGCAGGCGCTCACGAAGATTCAGCGCGAATGGCCGGAAGCGCGCGTCAAAGGCGACAGTTCTTACACACGCGGCGACTGGAGACTGAAGATTGCACGATTGTCTGGCCGGACGGCAGCATCGTGAACAAGCAAGCCGATCTGCAAAGCATGACTGACATCCAGTTCTCCGAATTCAAAATTCAGAATGTGCAAGTTCGTCTTTATGGCGACACTGGCATCGTCGTTGGCGAGGGCACCATCAAAGCGCAAACGGGAAAACAAGCTCCTATAGATGGAAAATTTGTCTGGGCCGACACATTTGTGAAGCAGGGTGGTCAATGCAAGGTGGTCGGTTCACAAATCACTCCGGTCTTGGAAAAATGATCACTCGCAGTTAACCATAATTGTCATGAACAAATTCGTGCTCGGTTGCGGCGGTCTGGTCGCGGTCATCCTCCTGTTTATCGTTGTCGTCGTCGGTCTCTTTTCTGGAAGGACATACAACCAGTTGGTCGTTTTGCAGCAAAGTATCGACGCGCAATGGGCGCAAGTGCAAAATGTCTATCAGCGTCGCGCAGATTTAATTCCGAATCTCGTGAACACGGTTGCCGGTTCGGCGAACTTCGAAAAATCGACTCTTGTCGAAGTGACCAATGCCCGCGCGAGCGTCGGTCGGGTTCAAATGCAACTCGATCCAAACAAAGCGCCGGCCGACGCCGCACAACTGGAGCAGTTTCAAGCTGCACAGGGGCAGTTAGGCGCCGCCCTGTCACGTTTGCTTCTCGTCACAGAGCGCTACCCAGAGTTGAAAGCGAATGAGAACTTTCGCGATTTGCAAAAGCAACTGGAAGGCACCGAGAACCGGATCTCAGTCGAGCGAAATAAGTTCAATACGGTGGTTCAAGATTACAATACTGCGGTGCTCCGATTTCCGACTAACTTTGTTGGCCGCATTTTTGGGTTTTCTCAACGACCATATTTTAAGGCGCGAGAAGGCGCGGAACAGCCTCCACCGGTGCAGTTCAATTTTAGTTCTCCTGCCCCGGCGCCCGCAACGACGCCATAAAACGCGCATGGGCGCGAACATTCTGGGGAGCGCACGCCTCTGGCGTGCTGGTTTGAAAGCCTGGCCGTTGCTTCGCATCCGTTGCAGCGGCGTTCCGCCGAAACGATCTTCCATTCGGCACGGATGTTGAATGAATAAAGGGAGCAAAGAAAAGTTCGCGACTCGCGAAAGCTTTCGGAGTCGCCAGCACGCCACAAGCGTGCGCTCCCCTGCAATCGTGCTCGCGCTTACCCTCTTTGCGATCAGCGCGAACGCCGCGGAAGTGATTCCGCCAAAGCCCGCCGGTTACTTCAATGACTATGCGGGCGTGGTTTCAAAAGACGCCGCATCTCGGTTCAACGAGCAGCTTGCTCAATTCGAGCGAGACACTTCCGACCAGGTGGTGGTCGCGGTCTTTCCCAAAATGCAGAGCGACTCGGATATCGCCGATTACACACAGCGCGTGGCACAGGCGTGGGGCGTGGGCCAAAAAGAGCGGCGCAACGGCGTGGTTCTCTTTGTATTCATCCAGGACCGCAAGATGTTTATCCAGGTCGGCTATGGCTTGGAAGGCGCGCTACCAGACATCACTGCATTCGACATCACTGAGCGACACATCAAGCCGCTATTTCGGACGGGCAATTATGCGGCTGGACTGGCGACTGGAATCGATCTGATCTTCAAAGCGATCCGCGGCGAGTACAAAGGGACAGGAAAAACTGTGGCGGAACGCCACGGCGTCACCGGCGTGGTTTCCAATGTTTTGCCCTTCATTGTCTTCATCATTGTACTGATGCTCCTTTCCCGCCTATTCCGAAAAATGGGCGGTTACGGCTATTCGTCCCGAGGAGGCGGCCCTATTTTTATCCCGGGCGGCGGCGGCTGGTCCTCTGGTGGGAGTGGCGGGGGTGGCGGGGGGTTCAGCGGGTTCGGCGGTGGCGGTGGGAGTTTCGGCGGTGGCGGCGCGGGATCGAGCTGGTGAGAAAATGCGAACGAGAGAATTCCTCAGCAAACTCGAGCACGACCGCATTATTCAAGCGATTCGGACGGCCGAATCGAAAACCTCTGGTGAAATTCGCGTTTTAATCCAACGCGGGAAGTTGAACAGTGATCCTTTTGTCGCGGCGCAGAAAAAGTTTCACCGGCTCCGTATGCATAAAACGCGCGAGCGCAATGCAGTGCTGATTTTTGTCGCGCCGCGTGTTCACAAATTCGCGGTCGTCGGCGACCAAGCCATTCATGAGAAATGCGGCGATGAATTCTGGCAACGCCTTGTGGACGCAATCCGAATGCATTTTCAAACCGAGAAATTCACCCATGCGCTAGTCGAAGCGGTCAATGAGATCGGCAAAGTGCTGGGAGCGCATTTTCCGAAGACGTCGACGACGGGGCAGCGAGATAAGCCGCCACCGCCTCCGCCGCCAGCGTCATCTACCTCTATCACCGAAGAAGAACTAGCTCATGCACGCGTTCTCGGGTTGCGGGGCAGGATCACCTTCGATGACGTCAAAAGATGTTATCGCGAACGGATGCAAGAGTATCATCCAGACAAAGTGAATTCTCTCGGTCAGAAGCTCAGAGAAGTCGCCGATTCGGAAGCAAAGAAGATCAACGCAGCTTATGAATTCTTCCGTCGGAAGTACGACCGAAAGGCCTAACCGGACGCCGCACCGCGGCATTCCTACCAAAGGAACCACTTGCAAAAACGCTCAATTCGTCTTTATTCCACCTCCGCAGCGAGTTTTTGAAATTACGCCGTTGGTCCCTGGGTCTCCGTCGCTGGATGTGAGATCGCGCTCGCCAGGGGGAACCCGGCGAAGGAATTGCAGATTTGAGATTGTAGAT
>JBARAJ010000056.1:0-21742 GCA_049791915.1 Candidatus Udaeobacter sp. | reverse complement strand
CAATGGCTGTCTAACGAGAAGAGAGTTCATGAGGAGTGCCTAGATAGAAGGATGAAAGAGAGTCACCATGAAAACCAAACTCATTTATCTCGCGCTGGCCTCTGCGTTGAGCGCAACTCTAACCGTCTCAGCGTTCGCGCAGGAGAAGAATGCTAAGGACGATCAGACTTTTACTCCGGCGGAACTGACCGAGCGCACGATTCACCGGCGCGCGATCGAGGCGATGATCTGGGGAATGCCAGCGGTGAACGCCGAGCTCATGTTCCAGGCGATGAAGAACGCCAAGGTCGACTTCAACCAGGTCGTCTATTGGTCGCGGCCGGTTACTTGGAAAAACCAGACGCTAACGCCGAACCCCGATACGATCTACCTCATGCCGTTCTACAACACCAAGGAGGCCGGGCCGATGGTGCTGGAGATTCCGCCGGCCGGCGAAGGAGAATCGATCACCGGCAGCATCGACGAAGCCTGGCAGACAGCGCTCGAAGATGTTGGGCCAGCAGGCGTGGATAAAGGCAAAGGTGGCAAATACATCATCCTGCCGCCGGAGTACAAGGAGAAGGTTCCTGGCGGTTACATCGCGCTGAAGTCAGGAACCTATACCGGCTACGCATTGCTGCGCTCGAATCTTAAGAGCGCCAGCGAAGCCAAGGTTGCCAAAGCAGTGGCCTATGGAAAGCGCATCAAGTTCTATGCGCTTTCACAAGCAGCCAATCCTCCACCGACAAAGTTCGTCGATTCGATCGACATCGTGTTCGACAGCACGATTCCCTACGATCTGCGCTTTTTTCAAACGCTCGACCGCTTCGTGCAACGAGAGCCTTGGTACGAAAGGGACAGAATCATGATCGATCAGCTCAAGGCAATCGGCATCGAAAAGGGCAAGCCGTTCAATCCTGACGCTAACACCCAGAAGATTCTGAGCGACGCCGTGCACGAAGCGCATGACTGGCTGGATCTAAAGTATCAGGGACATTTCGCGACGACCTACAATGAAGGCAGTCACTGGGCATTACCAGCGGATCCAGATGTGCTTGAAGGCTTGCAGACAAATTTTGCCAAATCCGACACTTATCCCGTGGATGGCCGCGGCGTTGGATATTCCATGGGTTACTTTAGCGCGAAGCACTTGGGCACAGGTCAATTCTACCTCATGACCATTATGGACAAGGCGGGCCAGCCATTCGACGGCGGCAAGACTTATCGCCTGAGCGTGCCTGCGAATGCGCCAGTCACGCTCTATTGGTCGGCGACGGCTTACGACCGCGTAACGCATGGGCTTATCCGCAACCTGCCTTGGTCGAGCCGGTCGTCCAACACGCCGGGACTACGGAAGAACACCGATGGTTCGGTGCATATCTACTTTGGACCTAGAGCTCCAGAAGGAAAGCAATCAAACTGGGTCCCAACCAGCGCGGAAGGAAAGTTCGAAGTTCTCTTTCGTCTCTACGGTCCGGAGAAGCCATTCTTCGATAAGACCTGGACGCCGCCGGACATCGAGGAAGCGAGGTAATGAGCTAATCGCATGAAAGGAAATTCAAATATGAGGGCCAAGCTTACCATTTACTCGTTAGGTATTACGCTGGTTATAGCTAGTTTAGTTAGAGCTCAATCACCCGCGCGATCATCGGGCGCCTCCATTCCTGTGACAGTCAATAACTTCATCCGCGCCGAGACGGATAGAACCTTTGCCAGCAACGTGAAACAAGGCGCCTTCGGCAAGTTCGAGCACCTCCGCGAACTGGCTGCGATCGACGACCAGCGCGTCCAGCGTCAAAACCGCGACACGCTTTATTCGGTCGGCGTCTTCGATCTCGATGCCGGCCCTGTGAAGGTCTCGCTACCCGATGCGGGTAAACGCTTCATGACAATGATCGTGATCGATGAGGATCATTACGTTTACACAGTTGTTTATGGCAAGGGCAGCTACTCTTTCGATAAAGGAAAGGTCGGTACGCGCTACGCGCTGGCGGCGATCCGCACCCTGGTCGATCCGAGCGATCCAAAGGACTTCGAGCGGGCGCACGCGCTGCAGGACGCGGTCAAGGTCGAGCAGCCTGGTGGTCCGGGGAAATTCGAAGTGCCGAATTGGGACCAGGCGAGCCGGAAGAAAATAGCCGATGCGCTGACAGTGCTGGGCGCAACACTCATTGACTGGAGGGGCGCTGCCGGCCGCAGAGGTGAGGTCGATCCGGTCAGACACTTAATCGTTACCGCGACAGGCTGGGGACTCAATCCCGATAAGGATGCCATTTATCTCAACATCACGCCGAGCAAGAACGACGGCACGACGATCTACAAACTCAACGTTAAGGATGTGCCAGTAGACGGCTTCTGGTCGATCACTCTCTACAACGCCGAGGGCTACCTCGTGAAGAACGACCTGGATGCCTATTCGTTCAATAACATCACGGCGAAGAAGAACGACCATGGTTCGGTCACAATTCAGTTCGGCGGGTGCGACGGTAAGACACCCAACTGTCTGCCGATCATGAAGGGCTGGAATTACACGGTGCGCCTCTATCGCCCACGAAAAGAAATCGTCGATGAAACTTGGAAGTTCCCAGATGCGCAGCCGCAATGATACATTCCGAAGAAAACGTAATTCAAAAAAAGTTTTAAGGAGCAATGAAACTCCCACCTGATATTGAGTTTCACCCAGACATTGGCCTGCTCATCTATCGCCCGCGCGGTTTGATCGATGAGGCCGCTATTAACAAGGTCATCAGTGTTATCGAAGATCTCGAAGCCGAAACACAGAAGCCTTTCAATCGATTTTCCGATGCAACAGGCACCCATGAGATTGAGCTCAACTTCAGATACGTTATTCAGGTTTCGCTTCATCGGCGTCTCTCCCACAAGGGTCGTGCGCCGGTGAAGTCAGCCATTCTCGCTACCGATTCCACTCTTGTTCATTACGCCCGGTTGCTTGCCTTACTGACTCAAGGTTCTTCGATCAAAGTGCAGGTGTTCCAAGACCGCGAAGAAGCCGCGCAATGGCTCGGTGTCCCGATCGAATTGCTGGCCGCGAAGCCACCGGACCCACAAGCTTGAAATTCTGATCACTGCGCGTGAATACGTTTGATTTTTCAGGGAAGGTCGCGCTCGTCACGGGCGGGAGTCGAGGCATTGGTCGCGCTACGGCACTGCTGTTTGCGCAGAGCGGCGCGAAGGTTGTGATCGGCGATGTTGATCCTGCGGGATCGGAAACAGTCGAAGCGATCAAGCACGACGGTGGCGAAGCCGTTTTTGTGAGGACCGATGTCAGCGACGAGGGCGATGTGAAAAATCTCATCGCGGCAGCGGTCAAGACTTACGGCGGATTGCATTGCGCATTTAACAACGCTGGTGTTCTACCTCCGACGGTAATGCTCGTTGAGATGGAAGAATCCACTTTCGATCAGACGCTGGCTGTTGACCTCAAAGGCGTGTTTCTGTGCATGAAGCACGAGATCACGCACATGCTGCAAAGCGGCGGCGGCGCGATTGTGAATACTGCGTCAATCGCGGGCCTGATCGCCGAGCCGGGAATCAGCGCTTATATCGCCGCGAAACATGGCGTCATTGGATTGTCCAAAGCGGCTGCCGTCGAATACGCAAGTAAGGGCATTCGCATTAACGCGCTGGCGCCCGGCCTGGTGAATACCGCAATGACCAAGGCATGGTTCGATGATCCAAATATGAGCGCGTATTTCACCGCTAACACGCCGATCGGCCGTGTGTCACAGCCGGCCGAAATAGCGGGCATGGTTCTATTTCTTTGTTCCGACTTCGCCTCGTTCGCTGTTGGCCAGACTTTCGTGATCGATGGCGGTTACACGACTCATTGACTTAAAGTCTGATATTCGCGCTTGGCGACCGATTCAAAAGAGATGACCTTAAAAATCGCCTGAACGAAAGTGACTCGTGATGACTCTTCCGGCCGACATCGAATTTCACGAAGACATTCGTCTGTTCGTTTACAGACCACGGGGTTTACTGAATGAAGCATCGGTCGACAGCACAATTGCCATTCTTGCAGAGTTCGAGACAAGGCTAAACGAGCCTTTCAATCGATTCACGGATACGTCGGCAATCGATCGAGTTGAGCTGAATTACGAATACGTCATTCACGTCTCTCTCTATCGAGTGCTCTCGTACGCCGATCGTCCACCGGTGAAATCAGCAATTCTCGCGACCGACCCCACCGTTGGCCACTATTTTCAATTGCATGCCATAATCACTCAGGAGTCCCCGATCAATGTCAGAATATTTCGAGAAAGAGGAGACGCTGCGAAATGGCTCGGTGTTCCGCTGGAACGGCTCGCCGAGAATCCCGCGCGAGCGACAGACGGGAGCGGCAATCAACAAAACGGATCTGCTGTTAACGAACGATGAAACTTTCACCTGAGCTCGAATTCCATGACGATCTCCATCTGCTTATCTATCGACCGCACGGTGTGATCGACGAGACGGCTGTTAAAAAAGTTGTGGACGTTCTCGAAGATTTCGAAGCCAAGCTCCAAAAGCCGTTCAATCGATTTTCGGATACTCTAGGAGCCGATGAAGTTGAGCTTAATTTCAAATACGTCATTCAAGTCTCTCTCTGCCGTCGGCTGTCGTACGCTGGGCATCCACCGGTGAAGTCGGCGATTCTCGCCACCGATTCGACCATGATTCATTATGCGCGGTTGCATGCCTTACTAACTCAAGGCTCGCCGATCAATGTCCGTGTTTTCAACGATCGACAGGAATCGGCCGACTGGCTCAACGTGCCGATTGAACGATTGGTGGTGCGAACTTGAATTCTGAACGTTTGTTGAACAGGGAGGCGGTTTTGGCCGTTCCGCCCAAAGCCGGTAAACTGAAGCCAGCCAGAACTGGCACACTGCTCATTGCAGATGTCTTGACGCGCATCCTCTCTATTCCCTAGACTCCTTCTCATGAGCATCAAATCTCTTCTGGTAGTTTCGGTCATCGGCTTTGCCGCGATTTCGCTTCTGCAAGCACAATCGCCCACACCGGCCGAATCACCCGCTGCGTCGCCTGCAAAACATCGCACACATAAAAAAGCTGAGGCGACGGCGTCGCCAGCTGCGGTTACTGAAGCTTCACCTTCGCCAGCAGCTAAACGTGGCCGTAAAACAAAAACAACCGTTGAGCCTTCACCGTCATCGGCGGGAGCTGCAGTTTCCGCTTCGCCAGCTGCCAAAGGGGGGCGAAAAACAAAAACGACAGCAACCGCCCCGGCTCTGAGTCCATCACCCTCGCCCGCGAAAACCTTTGCCGACTTCTTTAAGCCAAAAACTTCAGCTAGCCCGGCCGCTGCCGCCGCTCCTGCTACGACTGGAGCAACCACTGCCGAGACGGTCGCGAAAGCGGCACCCGCCCCGGGTGGAGGGCACGGTCTCGTGTGGGTCAACACTGAGACGCACGTCTATCATAAAGAAGGCATGCGCTTCTATGGCAAGACCAAGAAGGGCAAGTACGTCACCGAACAGGAAGCGATCAAAGAAGGAGACAAAGCCGCTAAGCGGGAATAGATCGAACGAAACTGACCAGGGGGCGCTTCGGCTGGTGAGCCTGCACTGGCTCCGGCCGCGCTTGCCCGGCGTGATGATCCGGACGTGAATCGAGAGGAGGGCGGCGTCTATACTTGGCCGGGCTGGCCGCCGGACGATTGGCCCCTGAGGCTTTGCAAGAGCGATGGAAGCAAAGCCGCCAATCCCTGCTGATGGTCTGCAGCGGGATCGATTTTTCCAGCTGGCGTTAGCTTGTCGACGATCTTTGGCAGGTACTCAGCCAGGAACGTTGACACAACAGCCGGATCCACTCCCATTCTGGTCGCAATCGCATTGACTCGCTCTGAACCGAGCACGTTTTGCAATTGATCGCTAGAGATCGGCTGGTTTTCGCCCATGCCAATCCACGATTGGAAAACGTTTCCGTGGCCACTCTGCCCAAATTTATTGGCCAAACCCTGCAGACCCCCGCTCTGCGCGAGGAGATCACCGACACTTCCTATCAGCGGATTCGCCTGATCAGATGCACCGCCTTCTCCGCTAGCTGCGCCAAGTATCGAATCGAGTAAACCCATAACCTGTTTCCTCCTTTGGTTGTTGATTGCGAGTGAACATGAACTAGCTGTTCAATAGTCGACTAGACAGAATACCCCAGCGGGCGCGATCCGAAAGATGAAATTTGCTGCATGAATACCAAAGCAGAAACGATGTGTCATTCTTCCCTGCAGACTTCGCCTTGACAGACATGCTAAGATCGTCGGCCTAACCAAAATAAACTTATGCTACACATCATTTGGTCTATCATTATCGGGTTCATCATCGGTTTGATCGCGCGCGCTATAATGCCGGGCGCGCAACATCTAGGCTTCATAATGACCACGCTACTGGGAATCGGTGGCTCGATCGTTGGTGGGCTTATTGGCCGGTTATTTTCCAAGCCGGAGCCCGGTGCGGCGTTCCATCCCGCCGGTTTCATCATGTCGATCATTGGCGCAATAATTCTGCTCTTTATTTGGATAAAATTAGTGGCCTGACCAAGTCGATTCGCGCCCTGGGCGAGAAAACATTACGGGTCATGCCGCCCTGGATGTTCTGCCTTCACCGTTCGCTGTTGTCTCAGCCTATAAGACCAAAGTCCCATTGTTGATGCCTCTTGCTTTTGTCAGGCTCTATCAGCTAACAATTAGTCTATGAACAAGTATATCGCCGAATTCATTGGAACCTTTTTTCTCGTCCTGACAATTGGCTGCACGGGAATTGGCGCTGGCGCGGGGGTCATCGCGCCGCTCGCCATCGGCGCGGCGTTGATGGTGATGGTTTTCGCCGGCGGCCACATCTCTGGAGCACATTATAATCCAGCAGTCACGCTCGGCGTCCTGATCCGGGGCAAGGTAAATGCGAGCGACGTAGTGCCTTACTGGGTGGCACAGTTCGCGGGCGCGGCAGTCGCTGCGCTGGTTGTGAGTAAGTGCCTTCGTGCGGGAGTGGCTGTCACTCCAATCGCGCCGCATGTTGGTCCGGCGTTGCTTGCGGAATTTCTTTTTACATTCGCGCTCGTCTATGTCGTGTTGAACGCCGCCACGGCGGAAGGCACTTCAGGAAACTCATTTTATGGGCTGGCCATCGGCATGACCGTTATGACCGGCGCATTCGCCGTCGGTGATATTTCGGGTGGCGCATTCAATCCCTCAGTTGCTCTGGGTATTTGCATCCTAGGCATTTCCGAATGGGCCAACATCTGGATCTATCTGCTGGCCGATTTTGCTGCTGCTGTTCTTGCAGCTATTGTTTTCCAGTTAATCAACCCGCCGATGCAAACCACTCCGATCGCAACTGACGAGCCGCCTTACGAAACACCCGATTGAAAACTCAACAACCAACTCTTTAGAATCCTATGAAAGAAACCAAAATTATTGCAGTTATCCTTGGCATCTGTGCGTGCGTCGCTGCCTCATCTGTGACTGCGGCTACAATTCCTGCCGGAACAACGCTGACAGTAAGTACAGTCAGCCTCATTAGCTCACAGACCGTCGTGGGCAGAAGTTTCGAGGCGAAGATCGCGAAGGACGTTTCGGTGAAAGGAAACGTCGTATTGAAGGCCGGAACCAAAGTTTTTGGAAAGGTTACGTCTTCTCGTGCCAATTCTCACAAATCCGGACCACTCGTTGTGGAACTTGCCTCAATTGATCTGAATGGACGCAGGACCACGGTAAAGACGAACGACGTTCAGCCGACAGGTCCTCCACAAACAGGGCGCCAGGCGCAATATGGGCATACTGCTGGCACGACAGTAGTGAATCCTCAAACTTTGCTGCAGTTCCAGCTTCTCCAGACAGTCAGCTTGTAAGGTCCGGTTTGTTCGACGAGCAAACAAAAAACCTCGCGTTAAGTGCCAGCTGATAATGGTGCTGAGACGAGACGACGCAGGATCGCCAGTAGCGGAATATCGTGAGTACCGCACGACGCGCTCAGTGTGGCTACCGGGCACACCATCCCGGCGCCCGGTCGCTGGCGTAAATGCGACCGGCATCGAATCGGCGCGAACTCTGAAGAATTCTTCGATGATCCGAACGGCGATATTGCCGTGATGCATCGGACGGAAGCGCGAAAGGGAGATCTTTCCTGATCAGAGTTGAAAAATCAGGAGAATCGTTAGCGGCGCCAGCGCGTGTGTCGATCAGGCTTCGGGTCTTCAGCTCGGCAAAGGGAAGTCCGCCGGTCACGATGACATTGCGCTCATACATCAGTTCGTCGCCTTTCCCATTGAGCAGGATCCGCCAATCCCACGGCACGCGCTCATTGCGTGGATGCTGTGTACGGATGCTCGTTGTACAGTTGGTGGTGATTGCGTTATACCAGCGCGGTGTGTTCCGGAGGGCGTTGAGCGAATGGACGTATTCAAGAAATCGTTCGCGCGCCTGTGCTGGCGAAACAGTCGTGCGGTAAAGATAGACGTCCTCCTTGCGGTAGTTTGTGCGCAGACGGATCACGTCACGCTCATCGGCTACGATGTAGATGAGTTCGAACTGCCGGTAGAGCCCGCCGATAGTCGAGTAGATTTGGCCAAGCTTCCTGCGAATCTCGATCGAGAAGCAAAGCGGCGGTGCGTCAGCGAATTGGAAACTGACGATGGGATGCGCGATCCAGGGCGAGCCCCAGTAATTAATCGCGAGGTCGATGCCAGTGATCTGCGAGATGCGTACGGTCCGCGTCTCCCAATGCGGCGTGTAGTCGGTCTCGGTCCGGTAGTCGCAGTTGCGTACGTTGTGAAATGTTACTTCGTCGCCTTGAATGTCGGCCCACGCTTCCTTGGCCACGTCGGGCTGCCAGTCGCTGTCGTTAGTCGGAGAAAGCGTCAGCCACCACGCGAGCACGCCGGCAAAGAGCACGAAAGAGATGACCAGCTTTCGCCAAAATGGCCTAACGAGTACGAGCGCCATCACGAATGCCGTCGCGAGCAGTACCGCCGCCACCCGATTCCCCGCTCCGAATGGCGCGTCATACCATACGGCGCCAAACGCCCACGCGATTGCAATGCCGGCTACGAGTAGAACGAGTAGTGTGCTAAACCATCGAATGACTCGCATCAGATTACATTACGAGCGTTTAGGATCCTGAGGCGAAGAGCGAGCATGATGGTGCATGCCTCGTACAAACAGGCGCGGCAAATGAGACAACCGTAAGAAGAAAGAACTGATCAATCGCAAATCCTTGCGTGCCGAATTAAGGCACCGCCTGAGCCAAGGTGGTCCTTGAAGTGCCACTCGTCTTAAGATGTAAACGCAGAATCCTGTCAAGCTCGGCGATGGTTTGCGGCAGTTCGCACGCCCCGTGCGGACCGGGAACAATTACTTCGGATTGCGCGCCATCGAGGTGAGAGCTCCAGTAAGGGACGACACCATCAGTACAGTCCGGGCAATGGTCCTTCCCGCGATCGCCGATGATCGAGTGATACGGAACGGTGATCCGCGCTTCATTGACTACTGGTAACGCCGGATTTGACGGTTTCAGGCCACTGATACTGTTCGGGAGACGTTTGCCACTCCCGGTCAATTTCACAAGTTCGGCGCTGGTGAGCGCGTCTGTCATGGCCGAAGCAAGGTTAAGTGGAAGAGCGATCAAGCTAGTGCCAAATCTACCCAATCCGCTGCTGGCCATCTCGCTCCCTTGGTGCGGAGTACAAATGAACACGACGCGTTTAATCCGAGGATTGGCATGAAATGTGGTGGCGCGCACAAACAAGCTATCGCTGGATTGTTCTCTAAAGATGCTTTTCGCGGTTTCCCCCAGAGCTTTCTCCCACATCTCCCTTGTGACCGTAATCACCTGCATGCGTGTAAGCATCCCGCCCATGCTGTGGCCGACTACAACGTACGGGCGATGGTTCGGATAAAGTTTGTCGGCTTTGGCCAGCTCCTCGCGCAGTCGCAATGCGGAATAGAGAATGGGGTTGCCGGTCGGATAGCCAAAGACCCAGAATTGATAATGCTTGCGGATTTCCGGGTCGGCTTGGAGTCCATTGATCGTTTGCGCCCAATTGAACGCGGTTGAGAAAAGGCCGTGCACGAGAACAACGGGAATTCGGTCGGGATCGTAAGGCTGCAGGAAATACAAACCAGTCTTGTCCATATAGCGACCGGATCGAAGCCCTGCCATCAATCCGATGAGCAGAAGATTACCTGGCGGCTGGTAGTAATTGACCGGCGCTGAGAAATTGGCCGCCAGAGGACGGGTTTTTCCTTCAACGCTGGCCATCGGTTGCTTGGCGGGACGGTGAAGCGCGAGCGTGGCATTCGTTGCATGAAAATCGATCGTAGCAGTGACCGGTGCCGTGATTCCCTTCGCCGGCATGAACTTGTCGGGCGGATTGACGATTCGCACCCCGACGAGCGCACCACCAACGCCCTCCTGAATGTTTTCCTTCCGGATGAGTCTTTCTTTGATCTGATCCGGGCTCTCAAAGGTAGTGAAGTAGTTAGGCGCCCAAACTCCATTGCTGGCAGGTTCAAGCCTTAGATGATAAGTCTTGTCGTTGAGGGTCAGCGGTTGATTCCACAGCTGTCCTCCTTCACTCGAGCGCAGCAGAACAGTGAGTTCGCCGCACGCTGCGTTGTAGGTTTCACAGGCGGGTGTCCCAATTCCGGTCCCGAGCAATGGTGCGGTCATGGCGGCAGCCTGCAAATAATCGCCTGCTCGCTTTTCAACTGGGACGTTTGCGGAGCGCGCCTCGCGCATGAGGTTTGCGGTCGGCGCATATTCGGGACCCCGTGCTGTTTGCGGCGCCGTCGCGCAGCTGGCAAACAACGCGATACACGTTATCCCGGCGATCAGGCGAATGGATGCTTTTGTGTCTTCAGGCTTCATAGGCGTCGGAAATGTTCACCCCCCGGTCGATGCTGCGGCGGGAAATATGATGAATGCTCCGCGTTTGCCAAGGAGACCTTACTGGTATGTGGGCATCGTCCAAAAATCTACGCCAGCGAGCACGAGTGAGATCAATAGAACACGTTCGCGCTCCGCGACGGCAAACACCGCAGCGAGCAGGACCAACGAAAATAGAATCGGCAGGATGAGATTACTGCCTTCGAGTTCTTCAACGAAAGGCGCAGAGATCAGGGAGAACGGCGAGCGCAATGAGAGGCTGCACGCTAGAAGGAGTGTTGGAGTCTGAATCGCTCCAACATTGGCTTGATGGAATGTTTCGACTGCGCCGTCTCGTTGGTTTCATAGATTAGATCTGCCGTGTCACCGAATTCGCCAGAGTTTTACAATCCCGCGGTAAAGAAGAGGGAAAATTGAGCTGGCTGAATTTTTTTCCTGTGTTCCTGATTTTTTTAAATAATCCTTATGAAACAGCTCGCGCTCATTAAATTTCTGTCCGCTGCAACGATCGTCTGCGCTGCAGATGTTCCCATTGCACAGGACGAACTGGTCCGACGCACTCAGGAGCTTTACGATGCGTTGGTGCCCGGCAATCAGGCGCCGTGGAGAAAGTATTTCGCCGACGACTGCGTCTTCGCCGACGAGAAAGGACGCATTTTCGACAAACCGAAGCTGATCGCCGACATCACACCGCTGCCGGCTGGATATGCCGGAACAATTAAGATTCAGAACGCTCAGAGCCGGATCGTCGGGAACACCGCGATACTGAGTTACGATGCTGACGAGAGCGAGACGATCTTCGGCCAAAACCTGAAAGCGCGTTATCACATCACTGACACATGGCTTCAGCGCAACGGCAATTGGCAGATCATCGCCAGTCAGGCACATCGTTACTATGAAGATCCAGCGGTAGGAAAAGTCGACCCGAAAAAGTTTGCCGACTTCATCGGCAAGTATGAACTGGCGCCTGGCCAAACAAGATCCGTCACTGGTGAAGGCGATAAGCTATTCGTTGAGCGGAACGGCAAAAAGGAACAATTGTTGCCGGAAACATCAGAGCTTTTCTTCCGCAAAGGTGTCGAAGGTAGAATTCTGTTCCGTTACGCTGCTAACGGTAAAATCGACGCGCTAATCGACCGTCGTAACAACGAAGACGTCATCTGGCGCAAGACGAAATAGTTCGGGCCAGTTTCGCCGCCTGGTTTCTTTCCTAGCTTCCTGTTTTCCTGATTAGCTTCCTACTTGCCTGGCACAAGCACGATCTTCCCCAGCGCCCCTGGTTCCATCACCGCTTGATGCGCCTGTGCCGCATCAGCCAGCGGAAATTCTTTGCCGATCGCCGGACGCAACGTTCCGTTTTCCAGACCGGCCACGAGCGCGGCATGAATACTTGCCAGCTCTGCCGGCGGCGTGTTCGGTAGCGCCATCCCGCGAATGTCAGCGTCGCGCTGCATCGTATGGCGCGGATTGATCTCCACGCGACCGCGGCTCCCGATGATCACGACGCGCCCGCGTTTTGCGAGAATAGTAAGATCGTTCCCGAGATTGACGTTTGCGAGCAATTCCACGATTACGTCAACGCCCTGCCCGCCGGTCGCCTTCATGATCTGATCAAAGTGATCAGGCACGCGATGATCGAATACTTCGTGAGCACCTTGTTGACGTGTGAGTTTAATTCCATCATCGCTGCCCGCAGTGCCGAACACGCGCAGACCATGAGCACGCGCCAGTTGCACCGCCGCCATCCCAACACCTCCGCTCGCGCCGTGGACCAGCACCGTTTCGCCCGGCTTCGCATCGGCGCGCTGCAACAACCCGCGATACGCCGTCGCATACGGCGTCCCCATGGCTGCGCCTTGCGCGAACGAAACATTTGCCGGCAACGGATGCACTTGTTCCTTTTTGCACAACGCGAATTCCGCATACGTCCCGCTGATCGATCCCGCAGTATAAACACGATCGCCGGCTTTAAACTCACTCACGTCCGCGCCGACCTGCTCTACCACGCCCGCGCCGTCGTTTCCCGGCGTGTATGGCAACTCAGGCAATCGCGCATACGTTCTCGCGCGAATGTAAGTCTCGACCGGGTTAACGCCGACGGCGTGCATTCGCACAAGCACCTCACCCTGCCCGGGCTGCGGCATAGGCACCTCTTCCAGCCGTAAGACTTCCGGACCTCCGAATTCGTGAACGTGAATTGCTTTCATCAGCGTTGCTCCTATCTAGTTTGGATTAAACGGCAAACGGCGCAGTTCCTAGTTCTCAATTCATCCTTTTTACTTCTGCCTTCGTCGCGCAGGATGGAATCAGGAGCGATTCATGCACACGCGCCGATCCTTCCTCCGCACATCTCTTGCGGCGACGACCGCAATCCTTGCCGATGTCTCGAGCATTGCCGCGAAAGAAAGGCCGGCAATATCGAAGTCGCCGTCCGACGCATTCATTGATGGCGTCAAGTTTGTCACGCCGGAGGCGCCTGATTACGCGATCGCCCGCGAGGTTTACAACGCCGGGATCTTAACGCAGCCAAAAGTCATCGCCTGTTGCACGTCTGATACTGGCGTTCAACACGCCCTCGAAAGAGCAAAGGCAGAGAATTGGCCGGTCGCGGTAAAAGCAGGAGGACATTCCTTTGAGGGATTTTGTCTGAACGACGATGGACTGGTCGTCAGTGTTTCGCCGATGCGCGAGATGCAGCTTGATCCGCAGACCGGCATTTTGACCGCCGGGGCGGGCTGTCGATTAGAAGAAGTGAACCAGTTCCTCCTGGCGAAAGGCCGGTTCCTTCCAGCTGGATCTTGCAGAACCGTCGGTCTCGCAGGTCTCACACTTGGCGGCGGCTACGGGATGTTCGCCAGAAAGTGGGGTTTAACCTGCGACCATCTGCGCAGAGTCAAAATGGTCGATGGCGCCGGGATAATCCGCGACTCAAACGAGGAACCGGATTTGCTCTGGAGCGCGCGCGGCGGTGGAAATGGCCATTTCGGGATAATCACCCAACTGACATTCAACACGCGCCCCGTTCCCGCACAATTTTCGTCATGGAAATTTCGTATCTACAAACTCGATCCGAAACGCGCCACGGCGTTGCTGGGGGCCTGGTTCGATGCGACCTCTGATTTGCCTAACGAGGCGTTTTCGGCCTGGATCATGAACGGCAGCCAAGTCACCGTGGTTGTCATCACTATTGGTTCGCGTGACCAAAAGGGGCTGGTCGCTTTCCGTCGCCGGCTCGCTGGCCTAACGAAGAAAATGACGTCTGGAGGTCCCACTTCTCTAAAGAGAGCCTTGACCTGGTATTATGGAGAGCAGGGTCCAGTTTATTTTAAAAATGCCAGCGCCGGGTATTACAAGGGAATCGACGACATTAGGTCGGCGTTGCCCGGTATTTTCAAAGAAGTCTTAACTGTTCCCGGCTTGATTTTTCAAATCAATACTCTAGGCGGCGCCATTTCCAACGACGTGGAAGGTGCCTATCCGCATCGCGCTTTTCCTTACTTGGGTGAGTCGCAGGCATACTGGGAATCGGCCTCGCACGCGGCGGTTCTTCGAGAGGCGATAGGCCGGATGCGCGATTATATTGCGCGAGCCGGGGTCACAAACCATTACGCAAACTATCCGGACCTCGCTTTCGAAGATTGGCCAACGGCGTACTACGGCACGGAAAATTACGCGCGCCTTCAGCAACTGAAACAACGATACGATCCTGAGAACCGCATCCGCCATCCGCAAAGCGTGCAACTGCCGGTTTGATTGAAGAAAGGCAGACGGGCCCCGCGCGACTCAGCGCACATCACCGGCGAAACCCGATTCAAATTGAGAACATGCACTTATTGTCCGTGCTCGCTTTCATATTCGATATCGACGGCACCTGGTTGATTCCAATGAGCTGCATGTCGATTCCTGGGATCGCGCATTCCGGCGATTCGGCAAACAATTTTCTCGGGAACAATTACACGCGCAGATCGGCAAAGGCTCGGACCAATATTTACCCGAGTTTCTCACGCCCGAGGAGATCAAACGTTTCGGCAAAGAGCTGGATGAATACCGGTCCGAGCTGTTCACAAAAGAATATCTTCCAAAGGTCCGACCGTTTCCGAAAGTGCACGAACTCTTTCAGCGGATTCACGACGAGGACAAACGCATCGTGCTAGCCAGCTCCGGCAAAAAGGCGGACACCAAGTATTACATCGAGCTGCTTAAGATCGGTGGTCTCATCGACAGTTACGTGTCGGGTGACGATGCCGACAGTTCCAAACCGACTCCCGATATCTTTGCCGCTTCATTGGAAAAGGTTCGCGGCATTTCGCCTGCCGACGCTGTGACCGTCGGCGATACAAGATTCGACATCGAGGCCGCTAGAAAAGCCGACCTGAAAACGATTGCGCTTCTCTGCGACGGCACGCGGGAATCAGTGTTGCGTGAGGCGGGTGCAATCGACATCGACCACGATCCCGCCGACTTTCTCGCCCATTACGATGAGATAATTAAATCGAAACGTTAAGCGGGGGACGCATGGTTCATTTTGCCGGCTACGTTGATCAACGTAAAAAAAGCGCCCCGCCTTTCAGCGGGGCGCTTTTGTGTGTTGCGCAAAAGAATGCGCTAATCAACAACTTCAACAAAGTCCGGTTCGCCCGAGCAGATTACTCGCTGCGTGTATGTAAAGCCGTCCACGTCAACCGCGACCCAACAGCCGTCCACGAATACGAAGTATGAATTCCCGATCAACCGAAAATGGCTCGCACCGTATCGCTGAACGAAGAACTCTTTCGGATGCCGTCCAAGACTGAACACCTCGCTATGACGCGTTTTGAACTCTTCCTTGTTCACCGTCGTCGTCTGATTTGTGTTCCTTACGTTCGTCTCGCTCGTGCTCGAACGCGCACCAGTTTCAGTCCGGTTCACGTCCGGAGCGTGACCCTTAATCTTTGTCTGTCCGCGTACGTTTGTTCCCGTCTCAGGTTTTGTCTCCGGTTTGCTCTGCTCCTGCGCGGGCTGCATTTTTTTCGCTTTCGCTGGGGCAGTAGTCTGCGGTTCCTTGGTCTGCTCCTGCGTCTGTTGCGGCTCCGCTTGCTGGCCTAGCGCCATGAGCGGTAACCCCAATATCACTGTCATTGTCACAATCCTCATATTTTTTCCTTTCACCCTCTGTACTTCGTATCCCAGAGAATTTTGGTCCTGTTGATAAGTCAGGTTTTTGCCAAACTTCGTCGCGGCTACCATTGGGACTTTGCCTTCTATGTTCGAAACCCAATTTCACTGGTTCCTGATTAGTCTCTCCTGATTCCGTTCATCGCGAAGCCGACTGCTTTTAATTGCTCGGCGAGCAACTTCGCGTGCTCGGTCGTGAGCTCGACCAGCGGCGGCCGCACCCTGGCCCATTCCGGATCGTTCGCGTAGATCGCAATCGCCTGTTTCAACGCCGCGATCATCGACGGAAACTTCCTGCTGCTGAAAACGTCGCGCACGACGTTTAACCGCGCCTGTTGGGGTTCGAGATCTACATCCGCTGAGACAGCGGACGATACAGCATACAACTCGTGAATCGCTGCCGGATTCACGTTTGCCGTCGCGGAAATCGTGCCCGCACCGCCATTGCGCATGTTTGCGAGAAGGAAAGATTCGCTGCCGACAAACACGTCGAACCCAGTGCGAGCCGGACGAGCGGTTTCTGCAAACGCTTCGAGAAAAGTTTTGGTGTTATTCCAATCGCTCGAGCTGTCTTTCATCCCGGCGATCGCGCGTGGATAAGCTTTCAACAGACGCTCCACCAATCTTGGTGTAATCCCGACGATCGCCACCGGCGGGATATGGTAGAGATAAATTCGCAGACGCGCGTCGCCGACGCGTTGCACCACTTCGCTGAAGTAACGGTAGAGACCTTCTTCGCTGATGTCCTTGTAGTAAAACGGCGGCAGCATCAGCACACCGGCGGAGCAATGTTTAATCGCATGTGCGGTGAGTTCGACTGTCTCGGAGATCGAGCAGCAACCGGTGCCCGGCATCATGCGCGATGGATCGATGCCGGTCGCGACCAGCGCATCGAGCAAAGAGATGCGCTCGTCTTTTGATATCGAGTTCGCCTCGCTGGTCGTCCCAAACGGGGCGAGCCCGCAGTTCTGCGAAAGCAACCATCGGCAATGGCTGATGAATCGTTCCCGATCAGGCGAAAGATCGGGCTTGAAGGGAGTTATGACGGGCGCGAGCACGCCGCGGATCCGTTCACTCGCGGCAAGAGGGTCGATTGAGGCATTGTCCGACACTTCCTAACTCTTCCTTCATTCTTTCAACTTTTCGAGCGCGAGTGGGCCGAGGTTGTGTTGTTTCATCGCTCCGCGTCAACATGCAGATTTTTCTGCAACAGAAGAGCTGACCTGGGCCCGCAAATTTTGGCCACAGAAACTCTTAGCGACCCTGTTTTTCGACAAGGTATACGATTCTCGATAGCCGTCTTTCACTGGTACAGTCGCAAAAATTGTTGAAGACCGAACATCATCAACATTCTCGCTTTCTCTTTCTCCTTGCCAGAGCATCTATCTTATATCGCTGCACGGTATTCACTTGCGTTTACCGGTTCCGGGATTGCCGTGCGCCGTCAGACTGCTATGGCGAACGAAGTCACATCCCGAGAGGACGTTTCAGAGATCAGAAATCTAACATCTGACATCAGTCGCGGTTTTCTAATTCTTAATTGAAACTCGCTCACTGCCCGCGTTCTCTCGCTCCTTCCAGTCACTCCATTCTTCCTTTTTCCTTCTTAATTTTTACTTGTCCCATTTGGCGTAGACTTCTTGCGTGAAGCCGCCGCTCACTGGCATCATCTTGGAAGAACTTACGGATTTTCTCCGCGAGCGCGGCGCGCCTTCCTATCGCGCGAAGCAGATTACCGACTGGGTCTACAAAAAACGCGTCGCGTCCTTCGACGCGATGACGGATTTGCCTAACGAGTTGCGCGCTGAGCTCATAGCGGAATTTGACACACCGAATACAGAAGTCGTGCGCGTCCTTGGCTCGAAGGACACGACGCAGAAATTTCTTTTCCGCTTACGCGACCAAAACCTGATCGAATCGGTCCTCATCCCAGCGTCTCCCGCACTTTATGGCCAATCCTCAGATCGCCGGACAATTTGCGTCTCGAGCCAGGTCGGCTGCGCTTATGGCTGCAAATTTTGCGCGAGCGGACTGGAAGGCTGGACACGCAATCTCCATGCAGGCGAGATGGTGCAACAGCTCATCGCCGTGGAAGAGAAGAGCGGAGAAAAAATCGACAACGTCGTCTTCATGGGCATGGGCGAGCCGCTCGCCAACCTGAAGAATCTTCTGCGCGCGATTCGCATCATCAATGCGCCATGGGGCCTGGGCATCGGCGCCCGCCACATCACCGTTTCGACCAGCGGACTCGCGCCGCAAATTCGGGAGTTGGCCAACGAATCCACGCAGTTTCGTCTCGCCCTTTCACTACATGGCGCAACCGACGAAGTGCGCAGCCAGATCATGCCGGTCAATCGCAAGTATCCACTAAAGGTCTTACTCGAAGCTTGCGATTACTACGTGGCGAAAAAACGAAGGATGACGCTCGAGCACATCCTTATCGCCGGCGTTAACGACACCGACGAGCAGGCCCGCGAACTGGCCAAGATCGCGCGGCGCCTGTCGGCCAAGATCAATCTCATTCCGTACAACACCGTCGAAGGCCTGGAATGGTCACGCCCCTCGCGCGCGAGACAGGAAGGATTTCAATCGATCCTTCGGAAGCACGGTGTGGTTGCAACCTTGCGCCGCGAGAAAGGCCACGATATCGCCGCCGCCTGCGGTCAGTTACGACTACAGACGAAGCGAGCTGAGCGAGAAGTTCGGCTTTCAGTCTAACGCGGATTGAAAAACAAAGAGAACAAAGAAAAAGCCGCCAGGGCATTAGTGCCCCCCGGCGGCTTCTCGAATCTAACCTTGTAATTTCTTATTAGCTCATTCCGAGGGAATCAAGCGTCGGCTCGTCGATTGCCGCTGTCGTGGTGAGCCCCTGGTCGTTCTGATAGGCGGTGAGCGCTTCGCGGGTCATCGGCCCGAGCAAGCCATCCACATCACCCTTGTAATAACCCATCTGTTGCAACACGCCCTGCACGTCGGCGATCACTTTGTCCGGCGGCTCAGCATGCTGACCCGCATAGATCGGTCCGTCGTAGGCATAATATTGGGCTGAAGAACTGTAACCCCATGCCGGAAACCAGTAGCCATTGTTGAAGAAGTAGTAACCGCCGCCGATCAGTTCCACACGGTTGTAATGCGAGTGATACCAGCCCTGATCGTGCCATTCCGGATGATAGGAGCGGAATACTTCATAATGCTGACCCTGCCAGCGATCGCTTCCTTGAATCCGATAATTCTGATTGTAGGTAACCGCCGGAACCTGCTGTGGCTTTGGCTGCGCACGGAAATTCGCGTGCTGCGTTCTGATCTGTTGCACCTGCTGCGGATCCGGCTTCTTCGCCTTGGCTCCCGCATTGGCCTGCACATTTTGCTGGCCTGCGGCCGGAACTGACGAAGCTGAACCTGCGCCAGCAGCACCAGCGGCCGGGGCTTCCGGATTGGTCGATGTCTTTGGCGCTGCGGCCTGACCCTTCATCCCTTTTCTCCGTTGTTCAATCCGCTGCTGCCTCTCACTGGGCGTCGACGCATCGGCTGAGTCATTCGTTTTAGGCGCAGTCGCAGATTCCTCGTGCGCCGGAGTTTTGTGGCCCTTTCCTGCGCCAGGCTCATTGGTAGCTGCGTGCTCATGCGTAGCCCGTTGTTCCTTCATCGCACCGTGTTGCTGCGCCGCTCCCTGATGCGTCGCGGCTGGGGCCTGATGCGTCGCCGCATTCGGCTTGGGCTGTGCTTCAGTCGTGTGCGCTTTTTCCGGGGCGTTCTTGCCCTTTGATGGTGATTCATGTTCGACGGGCTGTTGGGCCAAAGCGGCTCCAGCCAGCGCCAGCGAACAGCCTATTAATAAACTAGTAAGTTTTTTCATAATAATCATGTTTAGTCGTTGGATGTGCGCGATCTATTCAGGTCTTTTCCCGTAACTCCGCCCCAGCTGCCTGAGGCAAACGCCTTTACACGGCGTCGATCATGCAACGACAATTCGTGCAATCGCTGACATTTGGTTCCCTCCCGCGTGCGAATTCGAAAATACCCGACAGCAAAGAATTAATCAGGCTGCAACAATGTGGCGAACATCAGCGCGTCAGTGCGTTATGCTTCTTCCTAATTTTTCCTTCTTAATTCTAACTTTCCGTTATGGCTTACGAAGAGCTACTGGCTCAAACACGAGTCACTCGAAGACAGCGCCACTCTCTCCAATCCGGATCTGATCACTCAAGAAATTGTTGAAGATTTAGAAGCCGCGCTTCAACAGTTCGCGGCAATCGCAACCGATTTGAAGAGCGAGTAGCTTTTGCCGTCACGCCAAAAGCTTTTGTGGCGTTGTCTGTGATTGAAGCGTAAGGATAAACTTCATTCCATGCCCAAGTACTGGTTGATCAGCGACCGCAACAACAACGGAACAGGCCAGGGAATGAACACTGCCGGGCTGACTTATTGGGTGAGCGATGGCGGCGACCTAACCAGCATCGGCAGTTGGCAAAAGGTGCGTAATGCCAAGGCTTTTCAGACCTTGCTTGCCAACGCTGCCGACAATTTTCCGGCGGACGTTCCAAATGAGCAACAGAGCCAAGTCACGCTTCTCGTGCACGGGTTCAACGTCAGCTTTCAGTCAGCGACGGGTTTTTATCAGAAGCTGTGCGATAGCTTGTTTACCGCTCAGGATTCTTTGGGCGGCCTGTGCATCTTATATGACTGGCCATCGCTCGGAAGTGTTCTCGGCTACGAGCCGGATCGTGCTCACGCTCGCGCGTGCGCGCAGGATTTAACAGACGTTTTATCGATGTTGTTCGATTATCTGGTCGATAGACAAAGCGCAACAATCGCGAATCCGGCTAATGCTTGTAAAGCGAAGGTATCGATGATCGCGCACAGCATGGGAAATTATGTGGTACAGAAGGCAATGTCGGCGGCATGGACGCGCAAGAATCAACCGTTGCTCGCTAGTTTGCTTAATCAACTCGTCATGGTTGCAGCCGACGTTGATAACGATCTTTTCGATGCGGGCGCGCCGGACAATAACGATGGCGCAGCCATCGTGAATCTTACTTACCGGATTACGGCATTATATAGCGGACGAGATGCGGTGCTTGGACTTTCCGCCGGCTTAAAACACTTCGGGACTCGTCGGCTCGGCCGCGCAGGTCTTGCGAATCGGCCGCCATTAGTAACGCAATTGCCTGCGACAGATAATGTTTGGGACGTTGATTGCTCGACTTTTTTCCCGGCCGATGTTGGCGGTGAAGCCATTCACGGCGCCTATTTCGATACTCAGGGAACAATTGAGCTGATGCGGGAGATTTTGCGTGGAATCGATCGCGGCGTCTTGCAAGCGAAAGGCGTAACAACAAGCGACGCGTGGGGATTTACGCCGCCGCCGCCAAATTAGACGCGGTAAATCTCTCGATCCAATATCATCGCGCAGGAAATTGATTCGCTCCTTCCCACTTGCTCACTCTCCGGGCTTCCGTCTATGTCGTCCGTTCCCATGAACTCCATTGTCGAAGACTTGGAAGCAGCGCTTTCACAGTTCGCTACAAGCGTGAACGATCTCAAGAAGTGAGAGCCGATCTGACGTTTTAGCCGGCGATGGCGTTCAATTCCTTAATCGCGTCATCAGGCAATTGAAGGCCAGCGGCAGCAACGTTCTCTGTCAGGTGTTCCACTGATGATGTTCCGGGAATGAGCAGAATGTTCGGCGAACGTTGAAGCAGCCA
>JBARAJ010000055.1:0-1565 GCA_049791915.1 Candidatus Udaeobacter sp. | reverse complement strand
GATATTAAAAAGTAAAACGCAGCATCTCGATTGTGGCGTAGACTTCGATATGCTCGTTGCCGACGATGAAATTTAGCGCGGCTGCGCCTTGCTGGCCGGGCGATGCTTGTGGGATTGGGGCTGGCGTTGGCGTCGCGGTTCTCTCATGGGGCGGGCCTTTGTCTTTTTCGTTGTGCACATAGATGGTGCGAACAATAAAGAATTGGCCGGTAGAGTTTGTGATTTCGTTCAGGACTTTTCGCGCAGCCCCGGGCGCAGCTTTAAACGTGATGTCGACCACGTTACGCTCGATCAATTTCGGCGCGGGCGTGCCGCCCGGTTTCGCGGTCGTCGCCACTCTTTGGCCGGGAGATGGTGCTGGCGTTGGCGACGCTCCTCGTTCTTCCGGCAATGGACGACGGCGAAACGACGTGATGCTGTCCACTTTGGAGTCGAGTAGAATGTTGATCAGCATCTGCACTTGCGACAGTTCCTGTCCAAGCAACGCCGCTACCGCTGTGTTCGGCATTATCCGGGCGAACTCGTCGAAACCAACCTGGAATTTGTCGGGCAGCTTCACGTTGTTCGTGCGCGCCCGGTCCTCCACGGCGAGGGTTACCTCGCGCAGGCGCGACTGGAACTCGTTAGGCGCGAGCGGCGGATCAGGTGCGACCTCGGTTTTCAGCTCGTCTTTGAACTTGTCGAGCGCCTCGTTGTATCTCTCGAGATAGCCCTGCAATTTCCGATAATTCGCGTCATTTGGAAACGGATCGAGACCCTGCAAACGGTTCCGCTCTGCCGCGGCCTGGTCGAACGTTTGTTTTGCGTCGCTCCAAACACTCCATCTCCAGTAAAGCAGGGCCGCGCCGAGCAAGATACAAATTCCCGAAACAACGAGAAACGTTCCGAGCGCCCTGTTTTGCTGAAACCATTTCATGTTAGCCACGGAGATTTAACCACGAATCAACACGAATGGACACGAATTACGGGAGAGAAACCGCGGCTGGCACGGATCACACCGGTTGCGCGCGAAGCGCTTTGGAGTGCGGCGACTTGGCGCCGCTTTGGATTTTTGAACCGCAGAGGACACAGAGATCACGGAGGAGATCATCCGTAGATTGCACAGATTCGGCATTCGGATTTTGGTCATTCCTTCGTTATTCGACATTCGTGCTTCGTCATTTGCGACCATCCGTGTAATCCGTGGTCGCCTTTGTTCACGGCATTTTCACCGGTTTGCGCAAGGTAAGCTGAAGCTCAAACGGGAACGCCCATTCGGTATCGTTCGGGACAGAATTGGATTTTATGAAACGCTCGGGCGTCTTCGTATCGACGGCGAAGAGCGGCGAGTTCGCGAGATTCCGCAGGTAATCGACGACGATTTCCTGCTGTTTCGGGTTCCAGAGGTACAGGCCGCGTACGTTAATGCCGTCGATTGCAGCGGCAATCGCGCCTCTTCCTGCCGCGCCTGCGGCGGGCGCCGGTGGAGGGGTGGATGTACTTTCCGCGGCGCGTTTTTCAGAGACGCCCAACAGTCTTCCACCGGAAGTCGCAGCCAACTCCGTGATCCAAATGTCTGACTCGGG
>JBARAJ010000054.1:0-3844 GCA_049791915.1 Candidatus Udaeobacter sp. | reverse complement strand
AGCGGCGGCTGTGTCAGCCGCCGAGGAAAAGGCGTTTTGCACAAACGCCTCTACAACGTTTTCTGATCCGTGTAACCTGCGATAACTATGAGCGCGCCGACCGATGCCCAACGCATGGAAAAAATCGTCAGCCTGTGTAAGCGGCGCGGCTTCATTTTTCAGTCGAGCGAGATCTACGGCGGACTTAACGGCGCCTGGGATTACGGACCACTCGGCGTCGAATTAAAGCGCAACCTGAAGAACTATTGGTGGCGCGTCATGGTCCACGAGCGCGATGACGTTGTCGGCATGGACGGCGCGATCCTTACGCATCCTGCGGTTCTCAAGGCGTCTGGCCACGTCGAAGGATTCTCCGATCCGATGATTGATTGCCGCACCTGCAAGGCCCACTTGCGCACCGATCAGCTCGTGGAGAAAAAAGGCGTTAAGCAATGCCCAAATTGCGGCGGCAAAGACTTAACGGAAGCGCGGCAGTTCAATCTGATGTTCGAGACGCATGTTGGCGCGGCTGCCGAGGAAAGCTCCGTCGCATATCTGCGACCTGAAACCGCACAATCGATCTTTGTTCAGTTCAAAAACATTCTCGAAGTGTCGCGCAAGAAGTTGCCGTTCGGTATTGCGCAAATCGGAAAAGCCTTTCGCAACGAAATTAACCCCCGCAATTTCACATTTCGCTCCCGGGAGTTCGAGCAGATGGAGCTGGAATATTTTTGCCGGCCGGAACAGGGAATGGAGCTGCTCGAGTACTGGAAAGAAGAGCGCCTGAAGTTTTATGAGAACATCGGCATCTCACGCGCAAACCTGCACCTTCTCAACGTACCGGATGAAGATCGCGCGTTTTATTCCAAAGGCACTTACGACATTGAATACGATTTTCCGTTTGGACGGCAGGAGCTCGAAGGTGTGGCGTATCGCACCGACTACGATTTGTCGCAGCATCAGAAAGCGAGCGGCAAATCGCTCGAGTATTTCGACGAGGAGACGAAGGAGAGATTTATCCCGCACGTCGTCGAGCCGAGTGCCGGCGTAGATCGAGCCGTGCTCGCGATGATTTGTGAAGCTTATGCGGAGGACCAGGCGCCTAACGACAAGGGCGAAATGGAAGGGCGGACGTTGTTGCGTTTTCATCCGCGCATGGCCCCAATTAAATGCGCGATCTTTCCATTGCTCAGGAATAAGGAGCCGCTGGTGGCCAAGGCAAAGCAGATTCTCGATCTTCTCCGGCCTCACATGTTTGTTTTCTACGACGAGAGCGGTGCGATCGGGCGTCGTTATCGTCGGCAGGATGAAATCGGAACACCATTTTGCGTTACTGTCGACTTTGAAACACTCGGCGAAAAACAAGCTCATCTTCGAGATACTGTCACCTTGCGCGAAAGAGACTCCATGAAACAAGAGCGCGTGAAGATTTCCGACTTGCTAGAGTTGCTTTTGCTGCGAGTTGCATAGTCGAACTAATGCATGTTGAGATTTTTACGTTATGCGACGCAGCTACCGTTGATGCTGCCGGCAAGCTAAACATTCTCGGTTCCTTTGATCGTCTAAGTGCAGCGAATGAACCCATCGTACACATGCAATGCGCCATAGCTCTCAAATTGCGTTTTGCACGTATTGAAGAAGGACAGAAAAGGTTTCGCCTCGCTTTTGTGGATTCAGACGGGAAAGCTGTAATGCGGCCGCTAGATGGTACTACCGAAGTGCGCTTCCAGGATCAAGATTCGACAAGCACCGTATCGATGGCGCTTGGTATCCAGCAATTGCAATTGCCGAAATTCGGCGAGTATTCGATTGATCTCGCGATCGATGGACGACACGAAGCCTCGATCCCGCTGTTCGTTAAACCACCGATATCGTCGAATCCGCTCACATAGTAATTTAGAGGTGGCGAAGCGCTGATGGATCTCGCCGAGTTTCGCGAATACTGCCTGAGAAAACCTGGCGCAAGTGAAGAGACCCCATTCGGGCCCGATGTTCTCGTGTTCAAAGTCGGCGGAAAAATCTTCGCATTAGCGGCTCCGGATGAGGTTCCGCCTAGAGTGAACTTGAAGTGCGATCCGGATTTAGCACTCGACTTGCGTGATCGCTACGAGCAAGTCACGCCTGGGTATCACATGAACAAGAGACATTGGAATACGGTTGAGATCGATCGTGGCATTCCGGCTGTCGAATTGTGGAGAATGATCGATCACTCGTACGAGTTGGTTGTGAAATCTTTGCCGAAGAAGGAACGAGCTAATCAGCGGCGCGTACTGGCATCTCGCTCGTGCCAATAGCGTTGGCCGCACAAAACCTCGCTGCGATTGCGCAGCGTTCGTGCAACGGTTCTCTGTGCTGATCACGTTGGATCATTTAAGGCGCTATGCCGTTGCTCGCAGCCTTTTCAAGCCGACTACACTGAAAGGCGCCTTCCAGCGTATAGGCTTTGTTCAAGCCGATCCGATCCGTGCGCCCGCGCGCGCCCAAGACCTTATACTCCGCCATCGCGCAAAAGATTACCACGCCGGCGATCTCGAACGGCTCTATTCGAAGCTGGAGATCGAGGAAGACTTCTTTGTCGTGTACGGGTTCATGACAAAGTCAATTCAGGTGCTCATGCATCCACGCTCGGATGCCGGTGTGCCGGCCGAAGGACCGCGAGAATGGCCTGCGGCGCGCAAGAAACGCGCGCAGCTCGTGTTGCGATTTGTGAAGCAACGCGGTGAAGCACACCCGCGCGAAGTAGATGGCTATTTTTCTCACGGCAGAGTCAGGAATTACTGGGGCGGATTGTCGAGCGCTACCACTCATTTGCTGGCAGCCATGCATTATCGCGGAATGCTGCGCGTAGTACGGCGCGAGAGGGGAATCCGCATCTATGCCGTCCACGAGCACGGACTGGCGCCCACCGATGCGGCTGAGCGCCGCGCGCGGATCGACGCCCTCGTTGATACGGCTGTTCAGATCTATGCGCCGTTGCCGAGTACGTGCCTGGCAGACTTAGTCCGTCGGCTGCGCTTTGCTGTTCCTCAGTGGCAGGGCGAGCTAAAGAATGCCATTCAGCGGGCGAAACAACGGCTCGCAAATGCGCACATCAATGGCGTCGACTGGTACTGGCCCTCTCAAGAGAATGCGGCTCATTGCACCGTGCCGGATACAGTGCGGTTGCTGACGCCATTTGATCCCGTGGTATGGGACCGCGAGCGCTTCGAGATGTTCTGGGGCTGGCAGTACCGTTTCGAGGCCTATGTTCCGGCTCCCAAACGCCGACTTGGTTATTATGCGCTACCGCTGCTTTGGCGCGATCGCGTGATTGGGTGGGGTAACCTTCACGTAAACGACGGGCAACTAAACTCGGAGTTCGGCTATGTAGCGCATCAACCGCGTGATCGCCTCTTCAAGCGCGAACTCGACGCCGAACTGGAGCGAATCAAAGCGTTCCTTGCCATGGGCTAGGGCAAAGGCTGCAGCTCGATCTCACCAAATCCTAACTGCAGCGCGTCGCGCGCAACGTTGAGGAAATTATCGGCCGCATCTGTGACGGCGACGTGCAGCTCACCGCGCACTGTGGCCGGCGAGCGCAGCGATTGTCGACCCAACGTTTCCTGCACTGCGGTCGCGCAATTTTCCGCAGAATCGACAAGCGTGATCTCGCGTCCGAGCGAGCGTGCAATCGCGGCGCTGAGCAGCGGATAATGGGTGCAGCCAAGCACGAGAGTGTCGATCCCGTCGGCAAGCAGCGGCTCAAGATAACGGACAATCACGCGGTCGGTTACATCGTCGTCGAGCAATCCTTCTTCGATCAACGGGACGAGCAACGGACACGCGCGACTGCTCACGCGCACATTGTTGTTGGTCGCGCGCAACG
>JBARAJ010000053.1:0-3683 GCA_049791915.1 Candidatus Udaeobacter sp. | reverse complement strand
AACTGCACGAAGCTGCCGCGACGACAAAGATAATCGTAGAGCAGTTGCAGATCAGACTTCAGGTTCACACTCCCAGTCGTCTGTAACTCATCAGTGGGACTTCGCTGCAGGGGATAAACGTAAATTTTTAAATCGTTCTTAAGAAGGCGGCCGAAGTTCTCAAGAATACCGCCGGGCAATTGCGTGTAATATTTTTCGTCGAACAACTCGTAAAGACTCGGCACACCCAGGACGATCCCGATGCGTTCGCGCGTCCGCCAGGATAGATAAGCTGCAAGCCGGTGATATTCGAAATAGTCGGAGATGAGCACGGTCATTCCGCAGGCGCCAAGGACCTCGGCGCGCCCGAGGAAATCGCGACGGTCAACCTCGGTGCCGCCAGCGAGAAGATTGCGCATGGTCAGTTCCATGAGGGCGAGGATGGGCTTGTCCGCCACTGCGGGGTCCTGTTTAAATTTCGCCAGGGCGCAACCTATCATATCGATGTTAACGTAGGTGACTGGACGAAAGCTGCCGCGCTCGACGAGCACGGCTTTGTTGTGCAACACGTCAGACGGCTGCAGCACCTCGCGGTTCGGGCCGAACATGGCTGCGCCGCTCAAGCCCACTTGCACGAGCTTGAGTGCCATGAGGCGATTGTCTACGTTGCGAAATTCGATTCCACTGAATTCGAGCATATCGATCTCGATGCGCGCGGTGGTGAGCTTGTCGAGCAGCGATTCGATGAGTTCCTCCGGGACATGACTTAAGAAAAACGCGCCGTAGCAAAGATTCACACCCACAACCCCGAGCGCCTCTTGTTGGCCTGATGCCTCTTCGTCGAGCATGCGCACGTGCATTACGATCTGGCTCGGTTCGTCGTTGGCGCGACTCTGAAACTTGATCCCCATCCAGCCGTGGCACTCGTTAGTGCCGCGATAGCTCCGCGCTACCACAGTGTCGGCGAAAGCGAAGAACGAAGTGTTGTCACCACGCTCCTGGCTGAGCCGTTCCACGTCGAGTTCAAATTCGCGGTCGAGCATCGCCTGCAGCCGGCCGCGCGAAACGTATCGCTCGGCGTGACCATAGATGGCGTCGCTCACCTTCATGTCGTAAGCCGACATGCTCTTGGCGACTGTGCCCGCGGCGCCGCCAACGCGGAAAAACCAGCGCACCACTTCCTGTCCCGCGCCGATCTCGGCAAACGTGCCATACCACCGCGGATCAAGATTAATTCTGAGCGCCTTGGAATGGGTATCGGTTGCTTCCTCTTTCACGGGATGCGAAAAAGAAGTGTACTAGGTGTGCCGTCGCCGCGATAGCTACATATTTGTTAAATCGGAGATGTGTATTGCGGGAGCCGGCGCTGCCGTCACAGAGTTGACACCAGTAAAAAGAAGGAGAGTCCGCGATGGCGAGGGCACCATCGTCAACACGCAAAACGCGTGTGTTATTCAATCCGGGTTGCGGCTGACACAGCCGCCGCTACAACGATGGATGAAAGCGGTTCGCTGTCACTTCATTCGGTCGAAGGTTTTCTGGAGAACTTCGAGATCGCTGGGGTTGCCAATCTTTTCGCGCGTGTTCTCAATCCATTTCTTCTCTAACGAATTCTTCGTTGGGCGATCGGTTTCGTAGAACACGCCGAAGACGCCGGGGAACGGAAGCGAGGCGAGTTTATACGCGGCGAGCTCGTCGGTGACGTCGTGCCTCAGCTCGTCCTCGGGCGTGTTGTCCCATTTTCTCTCCTGGATCACTTCGAAGCTGCCGCCCTTCTTTGGATTGGCCGGGTCGAAGACGTCGGGGAAAAATTCGACGCATTCGCTCAAGCATTCGATGACACTGAAGCCCTGGTGGTCCATCGCGCGCTCGATCAGTTGTATCATGTGAGTCACGTTCGCGGCGTGCGTGCGGGCGATAAAGGTGGCTCCGCCGGCTATTAATTTCTTCATCGGATTGACCGGTTGGTCGATCGCGCCGGTGGGGTCCGTCTTCGACTTGAATCCGATCGGCGATGTCGGTGAGGTCTGTTTCTTCGTCAGCCCATAGACGAAGTTGTCCATGATGAAATAAGTCATGTTGATGTTCTTGCGCGCGCCGTGATCGAGATGATTGCCGCCGATAGAGAACCCGTCGCCGTCGCCGCCGAACAGAAAGACGTGGAGATCGGGCCGGGCAAGGCTAATGCCGGACGCGAGTGGGACGGCGCGGCCGTGAATGTAATGCGCGCCGTGGCCGTTGACGAAATACGGAAAACGCGATGAACAACCGATCCCGGCGAGCGTGACGATCTTTTCGTGCTCAAGCTGCCGTTTTTCGAGGACCTTGTAAAACGAGGCGAGCACGGCGAAATCGCCGCAACCGGGACACCACGTCGGGTGGTCAGCGGTGATCGCTTTCTTGGTTAACTTTTCTCTTGGCGGTTCCGATATGGCGGTCGCCGCGGCGACCGCCCCAACGCCTGAACCGTCGCCATTTCCCGTTGTTGTTTCATTCATAAAATCACGTCGGCGTCTGACACAGACGCCCTACAATTCACATCAAACATCAAACCCCATACATCAAACATACGTCGGCTTAGCCGACGCCCTGCGGGACGACCTCGTCTAAGTGTTTCACATTTTCGGGCGCAGTACCATGATGCTGCACTTCGGCGCCGTGGCGCGGGATGTGTCGCGCGGCGAATGACTTGCCCTTGAACACGGCGTCCAAAATTTCTTTCACCCGGAAGGTGAGACCGTCGGTCTTGGTGAAGCTGGTGATTTTGGGTTCGCAATAGCGCGCACGCAAAATTGTGGCGAGCTGGCCGAAGCCGTAAACGCCCTGGTCGTTCATCTCGACGGTGACAATGCGGTTGAACTTCTCGAAAATTTTCTCGAGCCCGTTCGGCAACGGATGCAAATGACGCAAGTGCAGTGCGCCGACTTTTTCGCCTTGGTCTCTCGCCAGTGCGACCGCGTCGTGGATCGGGCCGTAAGTTGATCCCCAGCCGACGATGAGCGAGTCGCCTTCCTGATCGCCAAAAACTTCAGGCACCGGGATTTCTTCGGCGAGCTTGCGCAATTTGTTGCGACGCTTTGCCGTCATTGCCATGTGCAATTTCGGGCTGCCGGTCGGATGCCCCATTTCATCGTGTTCGAGTCCGGCGAGAAGCGGATATTTTCCATCGAGAATACGCGTGCCGGGCGCGACGTGCTGCGTGATTTGATCGATCGGATACGGTTTGTGTGTTTGCCGGGGCGTCAGGTCCGGTTTCGGATCAACCATTAACTTCGAAAGATCAGGCTCGTCGAACGCCTCGATGCGCGTCGCGAGCGATGTATCGCTAAGAATGAAAACCGGCGTGCTGTATTTGCGCGCGATTCGTGCGGCTTCGATCGCAATATAAAAACAATCTTCCACACTCGCGGCCGCGAGCACGACTCGTGGGCTGTCGCCGTGACTGCCGAAGATCGCCTGATGCAAATCGCTTTGCTCGACGTTCGTAGGCAAACCTGTGCTTGGACCCCCGCGCTGAATGTTACAGATAACCAGCGGGATCTCGGCCATCGACGCCCAACCGATCGCTTCCGCCTTGAGCGAAATGCCCGGGCCGGCGCTGCCAGTTACCGCAAGATATCCGGAATATGAGCAACCCAGCGCGATCGAAACCGATGCCAGCTCGTCCTCGGCCTGCACGAAAATGCCCCCGTACTTTGGCAGCT